>CACYWX010000393.1 GCA_902778205.1 uncultured Ruminococcus sp.
GGGGATCATGGTGATCATGGCGGTGTATATGATCGCCCGGTGCATCTGCACGGTGGTCATCAACGGCATATTCGCGGCGGGCGGGGACACGCTGTTCGACATGTACTCCCTGGCGGTGGCCATGTGGGGGATCGCCCTGCCGACGGCGTTTCTCGGGGCCTTCGTGTTCCACTGGCCGGTGCTGATGGTGTACGCCTGCACCTGCCTGGACGAGCTGGGCAAGCTGCCCTGGGTGTTCGCGCATTTTGCAAGGCATAAATGGGTCCGGGACCTGACCCGGAACGCGGCGGAGCAGGAATCCGCGGAGAGGAAAGAAGTGAAATCGAAATGAAAACGATCTATCTGGCCGGCGGATGCTTCTGGGGGACGCAGAAATACTTCGATCAGTTCCCCGGGGTGAAGCGGACGACGGTGGGCTACGCCAACGGGAACACGGAGAATCCCACCTACGAGGACGTGAAGAAGCGGCACAGCGGACACGCGGAGACCGTGCGGGTGGAGTTCGACGAGACCGTCCTGTCCCCGGAGACCCTGCTGGGCTATTACTTCGACGTGATCGATCCCTTCTCCGTCAATAAGCAGGGGGAGGACGAGGGGATCCAGTACCGCACGGGGATCTACTACGACGACGAAAGTCTTCTGCCCGCGGTCCGCGCCGTATTTGAACAGGTCGAGCGGGAGGCCGGACGTCCCCTGGCGGTGGAGGTGAAGCCGCTTGAGCGGTTCTGGGACGCCGAGGAATACCATCAGAAGTATCTCGAAAAGAATCCGGGTGGTTACTGCCATATCCCGGAGCGGATGTTTCACAGAACGGAGGAATAAATCATGACGTTCGACGTTTACAAGCGGTATTACGCGGCGGAGTGCGTGTACAACGAGGTGGAGCGGAAGGGCGCTGTGGTGACCCTGACCGTCACCAGCGAGGGCGGGGAAGTGAAATACGAATACACCCTGTCCTTCTTCCCGCACCGGGATCCGGAGGACTTCGGGATCTCTTACGACGCCTACGCTTCCCGGCAGATCTACGCCGCGAAGGGACGTCGGTCGAAGAAGCGGGAGGCGGCCTATCTGGGCATGCTGCGGCAGGAGATCGACGCCCTGGCGGACAGCCTCGGCGGGACGGTGAACTGGGACGAGCCCCTGGGTCCGGAGATGCGGGGCTGATGCTGTACGGACTGTTTATGGACGGGCGTCTGGCGGTGCGCTCCATGACGGGGGCCGACGTGGACGACTTCGTCCGGGGCGAGTGCGAACAGGGCTGGGACTCTACTCCGGCCAAGCTGCTGATGCGGCTGGAGCATGAGCGGGCGGGGAAGTGCGTCACCCTGACGGCTCAGCTGGAAGAGGAGCCCGCGGGGTATGTCTTCGTCTATCCGGACAGCCCCTGGGGAGCCTTCGGCGGCACCGGCCTCCCGGAGATCATGGACTTCGCGGTCCTTGAGAAATTCCGCCGCCGGGGAGTCGGATCCGCGCTGATGGATACGGCGGAGCGGATCGCCGGACTATACGCCGACACGGTGTATCTGGGCGTGGGCCTGCACAGCGGATACGGTCCGGCCCAGCGGATGTACGTGAAGCGGGGCTACGTTCCGGACGGCTCCGGCGTGTGGTACCGGAACAGCGTGGCTGAGCCATATTCTCCGGTTGAGAACGACGACGACCTGGTGCTGTATCTGTCCAAAAAGCTGCGGTGAGACGGCTGAACAAGGAGAATCGGGAGAATGATCGATAAAAACAGAATTACCGGGACCTTTCTCACGCTGACGGGCTTCGACTCGGAATCCTTCGGGGAGAGGGAGATCGCGGACGAGCTGAAACGGAGACTCCGGACCCTGGGACTGGAGCCGGAGGAGGACCGGGCGGACGAGCTGTGCGGGAGAAAGTCGGAGAACTCCGCCGGGAATCTGTACGGATTTCTTCCGGGAACCCGGGCGGGGACGCCGATCCTGCTGTCCTCCCATATGGACACGGTGAAGCCCGGGATCGGAAAAAAGCCGGTTGTGCATCCGGACGGAAAGATCACCTCCGACGGGACCACGGTGCTGGGCGCGGACGACGCCGGGGGCCTGACCGCCATTCTGGAAGCGCTGGCCGTGATCCGGGAGGACGGGATCCCACATGCGGACATCGAGGTGCTGTTCCCCTGCGCGGAGGAGATCTACGGCCGGGGAAGCGCGGTGTTCGACTACGGCCGCCTCCGGGCGAAGGAGAGCTATTGCTTCGATCTGACCGGGGAGATCGGGGAGGCCGTGACCCGCGCGCCCACGATCCTGTCCCTGAGGATCCGGGTGAAGGGAAGGGGCGCTCACGCGGGCTTCAATCCCGAGAACGGGATCAACGCGCTGACAGCGGCGGCCCGGGCTCTCGCAAGGATCCCCACCGGCCGGATCGGGGAGCTGACCACCGTCAACTTCGGCCGGATCGAGGGCGGAAGCGTCACCAACGCCGTGCCCGCGGAGGTTCTCATCGGCGGGGAGATCCGCAGTCTCGTCCATGAGGAGGCCCTCCGCATGAACGGGGAGATCGTCCGGATCTTCACGGAGGAGGCGGAGCGGATCGGCGCGTCGGCGGAGGTGGAATCGGAGGAGATGGTGCGGGCCTATGAGACGGACCGGGACTCCCCCGTGGTGCGCCGGTTCGAGGAGGCCGCCCGTGCCGCCGGACTGGAGCCGAAGCTGGGCGTCACCTTCGGGGGAGCGGATCAGAACCACTTCTCGAAGAACGGCCTGTCCGGAATCGTCGCCGCCTCCGCCATGCACGACGTCCATACGGTCCACGAGTACACCTGCATCCGCGAGATTGAAAAGCTGGCGGAGATGATCCTTGAGCTGCTCAAACGGGCGTAGGAAGGAAATGCTTCGCCTTCAAAGGATAAGAACAGCTTAGTCCATAACGCGGGAATACAGCATGGATTCTGTATCACTGAACCGCGTCCAAGCAATGCGCGTTTCGATCGCTGAATTAAGGTTCAATGAAGCGATTGCGGCTCATGCGTACCCCCTCATCCGACCCTTCGGGCCACCTTCCCCGCCAAGGGGGGAAGGCTGACAACATGCAGCGGAACCTCGTTGTGAAGCGGTTTTCGTAAAGCTATTTGCTCGTGACCGATCACTCACTCTATGGTGGCAGCTACCCGTGAGTTATCGCTGCACAATATGAGCTATGGTGACTGATGAGGGGGAACTGACAGGTCCTTCCTTCTTCTTGAAGTTCAGTCTGAACTTCCTCCTTCTCCGCCGGACCGCGGGGATGCGGCCCGAAGCTGGTTCCGTGCGGCGGAAGGTTTATATCCCTTCGTACAGCTTCCTTGAAGCGCACAGCCTGTCTGCCGCTTCGTTCAGGATCGCCTCGTTCTCGTCCAGCGTCAGATACCACGGCGTCTGCATGAAGCCGAGCAGCCGGTCCCCGGAGAGGCGGGATTTGCAGTAGGCGGTCAGCCGCTCCATGTTGTCCGGGCTGGACCAGGTGCTCCCCGTGGGGACCTGATC
>CACYWX010000394.1 GCA_902778205.1 uncultured Ruminococcus sp.
TTTCAACAGCATTTCCATCATTGACAGCAATCTTCACCACCGCTGTATCCTGACCGGCATACCCAAAGGTAACGGGATACTTGGTATCGGACAGCATATAGTGGCTGCCGGTGGCAAGCTCCTGCACATAGTAGCTTCCAAAAGGAAGGTCAGTCTTGACCTTTGCCGTTCCGTCCTCGTTCAGAGAGATAATCTCGATCAGACCATTTGCAGGAATGGAGGTACTGCTGGCAGATACGATCTCCTCGGCGGCGAACAGCCCAAAGGAGATGTTCTTCATTTCACCGTTATTGCCGATGCCGAAGTGCTCATTCTGCTCAATGGACTTCACAAGGCTGATTTCCGCCTTCTGACGCTCATTCTCAAAGGAAGTCGCTGTTTCGGTAACAGCAACATTCTGTCCGGCATAGATAAGCTCAACGCAGTGGGCTTCCGGGTTGAGTACCATCCCGTGGGGTGCTGTGATCTCACGCACCTCGTATTTGCCAAGGTAGAGTTCACGGCTCACGGCTGTGCCGTTTTCATCTGCCTGACGGTTTCGAGGATTTCCTCTGTCATCAGCAGATAATACCCGTAGCGTTCGATCCCTTCCCGGTTCCGGAGGCTGCATTTGAACCCGTAGGAGTAATCGGGCATGGCATACGGGCTGCGGGTCAGAATGTCCTTCAGGGAGTTATTGTCGTAGATCTTCTCCGTTTTTGTCACGTCGCGGATCGGCAGATCGAGCAGATACTCGGCAAGGCGCAGCCCGACCTTGTTCCGGAGCCGTTCTCCCTCGTTCGGGATCTGGACTGCGCTGTTGTTGAGCTGGACCCGCATCGAGGGGATGTAGGGGTGATTCAGCCTGATCACCGCGTAAAACATATACATGTACGTGATATACTTCGGGTTATAGCTGACCTGCTGTCCGTTCACCGTCTGCTTTTCTTCGTGCTGCGTCTGGACGACGTCGATATCCACGTCCGCGACCTGATCGAAGCGCACCACGTCCGGATTGCGGTCGATGATTTCGGCGATGTCCGTGATTTCCTTTCTCTCGCCGAAGAGCGACGCGGCGCTGTCCTCAATCGCGGCGAACACCCGCGCGTCCTCGTCGATGAGGATGGAGCCGAACTCGCCGAAGCATTTGGTGGTCTTGAAAACGGACAGACGCTTCCTGTTTTCCTCCCGGTCCGCGAGCTGCGCGCGGATGGATTCCGTCGGGGTGGATTTGTAATCCGAGAACCACGGCGACAGTTTTTTCGCGCAGTCCTTGCACAGATTGCCGTCCGAAAGCTTGTGGCCTCCGAGCAGCCCGATCTTGGCCCCGCACACGGAGCAGTTTTTCTTTTCGAACAGTGCCATTTTGTTGCCTCCTGATATTTTCACAAAATTTACAGCGCGAGGGGCGGCGCGTCCCGGTTCAGCCCGCGATCGAGTTGTCCGCCAGCCAGATTTCATAGTCCATGCCGTCCGCAGGAACAAAGTTTTCAGTAAACTCATTGAAATCGGCGTTCTTGTAGAAGAGTACGTCGGATGCGTCAAGATAGAAGTTCCAGCCGGCCGGGACAATATAGACGTAGTCGTAGGTCTGCCACATCCACGTTGCATGGTAGGTGAGCGTCCGGGTGTTCTTCATCGCGGCCTCATACTTCTCGGCGAACGGCGTAAGATTCCTGCCGTATTCCATGGCGAGGCGGTATTCGCCGCTTTCGTCCCGCACTTCCGTGAGGGCGAGGGTGCTCTTGTCGGCGGTACAGCGGTAATAGTCAGTGGTTCCGCTGTATACGTGGGCGACCGATACGCGGAAGGTATATCCGGCGTCCGTTTCGGCAAGATCTTCGAGCTTCCCGCGGAGAAGATCGGCGATCAGTGAGGTATTTCCATCATAGTATCTGCCGTTTTTGTCCGTGTTCCGCGCCATCTCGTCTTCCTGTTTGTATTCGGGATGGTAAAACTTAGGCCAGACATAGGAGGTGACGCTGCCGTCCTCTCCGACGGTGAAAGACAGAGTCCCGTCCTGCCCGTTTATTCCGTGGGAACCGGGGTCGGATACGGCCTGCCATTCGGAAAGATAAACGATAGTATCTCCGCAGGGGAAATAAAAGGAGTCGCTCACGGTGTACTTGTTTTCTCTGTGGATCTTTACCTGTCCGTACTGCTGGATGAGCGACGTAATGTAGTTCGCGGCGATCACGTTTTCCAGCGTGACATCGGCCGCGGGAGCCGCTGCGAGATTGGCGGGAGGACCGACGCGCTTCTCGGGCTCCATCATCCGCACGACGATGGCGGCGACTTCGGAACGCTTGATGTTGGAGGCGGGAAGGAAGGATCCGTTCTTGTCCGAACCGTTGATGATCCCGGCGCGGTAGAGGGTGTAGATCTCATCGCAGTACGGCTCCGAGCCGCTCTTGACATCAGGGATCGCATCGTCCGGAATGGCGTTGACCGCCGAAAGGGAGGAAGCGGGCACGGCATGGGCGAACAGCCACGCGAATTCCGCGCGGTTGATGATCCGGTTCGGCGCCGCCATGACGCTGTCATAGGAGAAGCCCTTTCCCGACGCCGCGAGGAAACGCTCTCTTCCGTAATCGGCGTAGCTCTCGTACCACGGGGTCCCGTTGGTGAGCGTCACCGCTCCGTCCGTGCTGAGCTGATTCATGCAGGCGGCGAGTTTTACAGCCTCCGCAAGAGTGATGTTTCCATCCGGATCGAAACGGTTTTTACCGGAGGAATCGGCGCCCTTTCCGTGAACCAGACCGAGGGCCGCGGCTTCCGATACGGCTTCGGCGAACCAGTCGGTCTCTTTGACGTCGGAGAAAGACAGTCCTGCCGCAAAAGTGTTCAATGCAAAGCAGCAAACGGCTGCGAGAAACAAGATGAGGCACAGAGTCTTTTTCATGATAGGATGTCTCCTTTCTGTGGATCAGAGTATAGTTTCCGCAATGATGCGTTTCCTGTCCCATGATAAATTGTGTATCGGCTGTGAATAGTATAGCAGAGGCAACGAAAAAAGTCAATATGGCAAAGTTATATTGATCCCCGGAAACAGATACAGGTGTGACCGCGCCCTGTCAGAAAGAGAATCAGACGCTGCGGGCAACCGGGAGGATGAAAAGACCCGGAACGAAGTCCTCCGGAAGAAGCTCGCGCAGATCGAAGGAAATCTCCGACGTGGAGCCGTGGAGCACGGGCGCGTTTTTTCATGCAGGGGTGGACAAATTCATAAGCTTATGATATAATTAAATAAAATGGCAAACCGAAACAGAGGGTTCCATAAGCCGAAAGTGAAGGACAGGGGTGTGCGCGGGAGCGGTGACGATCCGCCGGTGCCCGCAGGCCGTCGGAAAGGGTCAATACGGCAAATCGCTCTGCGGCCAGAATTCGAAATTCAAATAAAATGCTGTAAACCGGAGGGGCCAGCCATGAAAAAGAGAATCGCAATCTGTGTATTTGTTTGTCTTGCCGTTATGATAACCTCCTGCGACAAGC
>CACYWX010000395.1 GCA_902778205.1 uncultured Ruminococcus sp.
CAGGTGCCCACGGCGTCGATGTTGTAAAAGAGCTGCGCGATGAGGTCCGAATAGTCCTCCCCGTCCTCGTAGGGAGCCATCCCCTCGTCCAGGCATCCCAGATTGTCCGCCCCGTCGAAGTAGAAGATCAGGTTCCAGGCTGCCAACCCCTCGTAGGCGTTCTCCGCAGGACGGAAGGGCACCCGCTCCACGGCGTCCGCCAGTCTGCCCGGCGCGCCTGCCTCCCGCAGATACGCCGCGCTCCGGACACACCAGTCCTTCATGGCGTCCAGCAGGATCAGAAGAGAATCCCGGAAGTCCCCCGGCTCCTTCGCCTCCAGCCTCGCCCGGTAGGAGTCCAGCCCCTCCCTGAGGATCCGGCGGTAGTTGGGAGCCGCGTGGGTCCATCCGCCGGGATTGTGGCTGATTTCCCAGAACCCCTCCATAGCCCGGGCGCCCTCTTCGCTTTTTCTCCGGAGGGCGTCCCAGTCGATCTGATAGGTCAGGGCAAACTGGGGCTTCACGGCGCATCCGGTGTCGAAGTACTTCGTTCCGCAGGGATAGAGCAGCTCGCCCTTCTTCCAGGCGCAGGGCTTCATGGCGGCGAGATACCGGGCGTGGGCCAGGGTATGCCGGTAGAAGATGCTCCTCTCCGGCTCCTCGAACAGTCCCGCGGCGTAGGGCTCGCCGACTTCGTAAAACAGCTCCGCCAGACGATTCATCCGAATCCTCCTTTATTCCTCCGGCACCAGCGCGGGAAGAACCTCCGCCGCCGATTCCCGGATCACAAGGTCCGCTTCCCCGTCGTAGGGGGTCTCGTCGCAATTCACGATCACAAGGGTCTTTTGTCCGTCACGCCGTTTTCCGAACCGCCAGACCAGGGACGCCGCGGGATTGACGGTCAGGGAGGAGCCCGCCACCAGCAGAAAATCCGCCTCCTCCATCTCCCGCCGCGCCTCATCGAACACGCCGGAGGGCAGGAATTCCCCGTACAGCACCACGTCGGGACGGACGGTGCCGCCGCAGAGCTCACACCGGGGAACGCCCTTCGTCTCGGCGATCAGATCCTTCTCCGCCCGCCGTCCGCATTTGATGCAGTACGACCGGGCCACCGTTCCGTGCAGCTCCAGCACATGGCGGCTTCCGGCGGCCTGATGAAGCCCGTCGATGTTCTGGGTGACGACGGCCTTCAATATCCCCCGCCGCTCCAGCTCCGCCAGGGCATAATGGCCGGGATTGGGCTTTGCGTCCGGGTACAGCATGTGCTCCCGGTAGTAGCGGAAGAACCGCTCCGGCTCCCGTCTGAGGCATTCGTCGCTCAGAAGGTACTCCGGCGATTCCTCCTCGCTGACGGTGTAGAGCCCCGCCTGTCCTCTGAAATCCGGGATTCCGCTGGCGGTGGACATGCCCGCGCCGCCGAAGAACACCATGTGTTCCGACTCCCGGATCCTTTTTCTCAGCTCCTTCAGCACTTCCTCCGTCATGGCGCTCACTCCCGGATCCCGGTGATCAGCTCCGCGGCGTAGGGCAGGGAGCGGATCCAGTCGCAGTAGACGTGCCACTCGGGGAGCTTGTGGTTCCGCCGGGCGTAGTAGATGTTGATGAGGGTCTCGTAATTGAGGGTGGTGGTGCGCATCTGGTTGTAGGAGGACGGCAGCAGCTGGATCATGTCGTGCCAGTACGCCGTGTCCTTGGTCTCCACGTATTTCAGCCGACGCTCCTCCAGCACCTCGATGGTGTGATCCAGGCAAGCCAGCGCCGTGTCGCTCATGCGGTCGCAGGAGAAGTCCTCCCGGCCGAAGGGCTTGGAGTGGATCTTATGCATGGTGGAGGTGGAGTTGGCCACGGTCCCCACCTTGTAGGTGTCGTATTCCTTCCACCAGTAGAGGGGGCCGGTCACGTCCACGGACACGAAGATCATGCGGAGGTATTTCCGGTGGTCCGTGCCCGACTTCGCCAGCCGCTCAGCCAGATCCAGATCCGCCTCCCCGATCACGTATTCGTCCCCGTCCCACCGGCTGTCGGATTTCGCCCAGCTGTTCATGGGGTTGCGCATCCCCCTCAGAGCGTTCTCCAGATTCATCACGGCCGTCCGTTCGCATTTGAGCATGGCTCGCTCCTCCTTTCCCGATCTCCGTTATTCTGTCTGCTCCGACGCATCCGGACCGCTCTCCGGCTCCCCGTCGGATTCCTTTTTCTCCTTCGCCAGACGGCGTGCCTCCCTCAGCTCGTCCACGGAGAACACGTAGGTCCTGCCGCAGAACCGGCACTTCGTCTCCACGGGCTCCCCGGCGTCAAGGAGCTCGTTCATGTCCTTTTCGTTCAGGCTGACCAGCGCCCGGAGGTACTTGTCCCGCTCGCAGGGGCACACGTAGCCGATGTCGAACTCGTCGAACATGTCGTATTCGATCCCGTCGAAGAGGGCGGCGATGATCTCGTCCCCGTCCATGCCGTCGGCAATCTGCTTCGACACGGAGCCGGCCATTTTCACGTTGGTCTCCAGCCGGTCGATGTCCTCGTCGTAACAGCCCGGCATCAGCTGGACCAGATAGCCGCCCGCCGCGAAGCACATGTTGTCCCGGTCCACCCGTACGCCAAGTGCGCACACGGTGGGGGTCTGCTCGCTGGAGGCGAAGTATTCGGTCACGTCCTCGGCGATCTCTCCGCTGACGATGGGAGACACGCCCACATAGGGGTCGTTCATGCCCATGTCCTTGATGACGTACATGGTCCCGTGCCCTACGGCTCCTCCCACGTCCAGCTTGCCGACGCTGTTGGGCGGGAGCTCGCAGTCCGGATTTTCCGCGTACCCCCGGACATTGCCCTTGTAGTCCCCCACGCAGATGACGGAACCGGCGGGACCGTCGCCGCGCAGCTGGAGAGTCAGGGTGTTGTCCCGGTCCTTCAGCAGGCAGGCCATGAGGGAGGTGGCGGTGAGAGCCCGTCCCAGCACGGCGGTCATGGTTTTCGAGGTGTGATGGATCCCGCAGGATTTGCGGACGATGGCGGTGCTGTCGCAGAAGATCACCCGGATGCCGCCGTCCCGGGATATGGCGCGCTTGATGACGCTTGTTTCACGAGGCATGGTAGAAGCTATATCCTTTCGGAAATGATATAGGGAGGAAACCCTGCGGGTTTCCAAATTACTGGATCCCGTTACGCACGGGAGGCGGAATGCCCTGCTCAGGGCGGGAGGCACGGGGGGACACCATCTCAGGCCGAAGGTTTCCCCCCGTGCGGGGGTTTCCTTGGCCGTATAGCATAACCTGACAGCTCGTCCCTGCATCGAATATCAAATGTGAATCCCACATCCTCGCGCGGACCACGATGCGTCAGCTGAAACATGCGTGGAACAAGTTCCACTGTTTCCTCGGGGGCCTCGGAAACAGTGATCGAAACGCGCATGACAAGGGACGCGATGCAGTAAAGACGGACAAGTTTGTTCAGTTCCGCGGATTCATGAAAAGCTGTAACCGACCTCT
>CACYWX010000396.1 GCA_902778205.1 uncultured Ruminococcus sp.
CCCCCGCGATCCAGACGATCAGCCGCCAGTCCGGAGCGAACCGGGCGGAGCTGACAAACTCCTCCGCGGACGGCGCACCGGACACCGGAGAAGCGTCGGAGAAACCATGCTCAAAGAGGAACGTCCCGCCCGCGCTACCGGAGAGAACAGGATCCTGCGGAATGGACGGCGCAGCCTGTGCGGGTGCCGGATTCGACATAACAGTCTCTTTCCACAGACCCGCCCGCTTCCACGACCGGATCAGCTTCTGTCCGATGCTCGCCGCGCTGATGGGGGACGGGAGATCCACGGGCAGAAACAGCCTGAGGAGCGCGACGTGCCAGAGAACGGTGAACGTCCGCATGGGCAGGCGCTTCTTCCCGACGGCGCGAACCAGCAGGACCGCAAGGATCAGAACGCCGCCCGTGACGCTGAGTTCAAAGATGCTCATTTTTGCTCTCCCGACAGCTCGTCCACCCTCCTGCGCAGACTTTCGATCTGCTCGGCGGTGAGCTTTTCCCGGCGGAGAAGGGCGGCGAAGAGAAGATCAACGGACCCGTCGAACACGCGGTCGATCATGTCGTCTACCTCCTCGTCCTGCGCCGTTTCCTTTCCGATGAGCGGACGGCAGACAAAGCCCGGCTCGATCCTCTCGATCGCCCCCTTCGCAACGCACTTTTTGATCACGGTGTAGGTCGTGTTCTTGTTCCAGCCGATCTCTTCCCCGAGGATCTCCGAGACCCGCTTCGCCGGGATCTCTCCCTCCCGCCAGAGCACCTCCATAACCTTTCTCTCGGATTCAAACAGCTTCATCGTTCCGTCCTCCCTCATGCTGTCCGCAGGCGTCCCTGCGTTTTTGAAAGACTATCGCGGTAGTCTGATATAATACTATCACAGTAGTCCGGACATGTCAATACGACAAAAGCAAAATTCACAGAATGTTCAAACAGTCGGGGAACGCCGCGCGTTGGAAGGCCGGGAAAGAAAATCCATACATCCGGCAGTCCCCGGGGCTTCTGCCTCTTTTTTCCTTCCTGCAAAACGCGAAAATTTACAAAAAAATCCGCTGTCTGCAAAACTCCGGCGGTCCGGAAAACGTCTATACTATATAAGACGCACCCGGCGGAATTGATCGGAAGGGAGGGATCGGCTTGAAGGACGGCGACATTCTCGCGCTGTTTCTGGCGGGAGACGAGCAGGCCATCGCGGAATGCGAACGCAAATACGGTGCGGCCTGCCGCAGAATCGCCGGGAACATCCTCTCCTCCCCCGAGGACGCGGAGGAGTGCGTCAGCGACACCTGGATGAGAGCGTGGAGATCCATCCCCGCCGATCCTCCCCGGAAGCTCGGCGCGTATCTGACGGCCATCGTCCGTAACCTCGCCCTGGACCGGCTTCGGGCGGAGCGGTCGGGCAAGCGCGGCGGCGGGGAGTGTGACCGCTGCCTGGACGAGCTGGCGGAGACGCTCCCGGCGAAGGACGTGTCCCCGGAGGCCGAGGTGCTTCTGCGGGATCTCATGACGCGGTTCGTGCTGTCGCTGAAGCCGGAGGAGCGGGAGATCTTCCTCTTCCGCTACCGGAACGTGGAGACCGTCGCGGAAATCGCGCGGATCGTGGGAAAAAAGCCGGAAACCGTCAAGAGCGTGCTCTTCCGGTGCCGGAAAAAGCTGAGGGATTATCTGAAAAAGGAGGGGATCGACGTATGAAGTGGAACGAAGCCGTTTTCCGCGCGCTGGGAGAAATCAGTGCGGAAGCGGTCCCGGACGCGGTGACGGGCGGAAACGGAACGGAGGACGACGCCGAGGTTCCCCGCCGGAGAGCGCGGAGAAACCGCCGTCCTGTCCCCGTTCTGACCGCGGCGCTCCTGCTCTGCGCGGGGATCGGACTGCTCGCGGCTCTGCAGGCGGAGAAGCCCGCAGAGGAGGCGCCGGACGGCCTGCCCACGGCTGTCGCGGATCCGGTCCCGGATTCCCCGGAGACGGAGGAGACGCAGGCCGTGAATCCGAAGGATCCCGGAGCAGGCGCGGGAGCCGTTTTCCGCTACCTCACCCCGGGTCCTCCGGACGATTTTATCCCCATGGAGCGGGTGCTGGACCTGCCCGTCCCGGAGGAGCCCTCCCGGGAGCCGCAGATCTTCCCGGAGGAGGATCCCGAATCGATCCCTCTGCCCGGTTCGTCCGTGTTTGAGACGCGGGACGGGAACGCGGTCCGGGCCGTCGCCTATACGGAGGTCTGGGACGACGAAAGTTTCCCGCTGATCAGAAATCTCCTGCGCGACCTGAGCTTTGCCAACTTCACCCGTTCCTACGGCTGCGTGCTGTGGGAGGCGGACTGGGAGAGGGAGGAGGCGCGGTATCTCGGCGTGGTTCCGCTGCTCGGACAGGAGGAGGTCGACGCGCGGCTCCTCTCCGGGGAGTATCTGACCTCGGTTCCGGAGGAGCTCTCGCCGGAGCTTGACGCGGAGACGCTGACGGAGCGGATCGGGCGGCGGACGTTCGTCTATCTGCTGATTCCCGGATCGGACCGGATCATGATGTACGACTGCATCTTCATCCGTCTGGAAAACGAGGCGGGCTGGGGCCTGTATTACGTACCGGCGGCTGTGAACAGAACCGAAAGGAGACTGAAATGAAAAAGTCCATCAAACGTATCCTCGCCCTCCTTCTTGCGGCGTTGCTGTCTTTGACCGTCATCTCCTGTGCGAAGGAGGAGACGCCCTCCGGCAAAACCGGAAACGGTGCCCCCGCGACAACGGACGCTCCGTCCGGTCCCGACGCCCTGGCCGATCCGAACGGCCAGGCGGACACACCCGCCGAAACGGAATGGCCCCTGCCGGATTACTCCGGTTTCGTGATGCCGGAGGACACGGGGAAGCTGTACCTGTATGTGGACGGCGCGATGGGCAGAGCCGTCATGAATCCCGCCGTCGCGCGGTTCAGGGAGCTGTATCCCGACGTCGAGGTGACGTATGAGGTCCTGAGCGACGATGAGTTCGGCACGAGAAGCGAGACGGAGCTTCCGGCGGGCGCTGGTCCCGATCTGTTCTTCTTCACAAGCGTTCCGGACATCTACAAAACCATGGGAACGGGGCTGTTCACCGATCTTAATCCGTATTTTGACGCCGATCCCGAAATCGATCCCGGCGAGTTTGTCGCGGGCGTGATGAAGGGCGGGATGTATCAGGGCAGGCGGTATATCGTTCCGATCTGCTTCAAGTCGCCGATTCTTGTGGCGCGCCGTTCCGTGCTGGACGAGCTCGGCATCGGGGATCCTTCGGATTTCGGCAGTCTGGCGGAGGCCGCGCGACGGTATCACGAGGCCTATCCCGAAAGCAGCCTGTTTCTGGACTACTCCGCCATGAACACATGGATGGTGAATCTGCCCGATCTGATTCAGTATGCCGGGCTCCGCTTCATTGACTACGAGCGCGGGGTGCTTGACTGCGATGAGGAGCGGGTCCGGGAAATCATGGATCT
>CACYWX010000397.1 GCA_902778205.1 uncultured Ruminococcus sp.
GCGCCCAGGTTCAGATCGCTGTAGATCTGGCGGTAGAAGTCCAGCGCGGCCCGGTTGGTGGACTCGCGGGCTTCCACGACGGCGGCGATGGCCTGGGACTTTTCCGGCGCGGAGTTGTCGATCTTCTCGATCGCCTCCCGGATGTAGGCGGGCTCCTCGCTGAGCTTTTCGATCTGGCCGAGGACGTATTCCACGGTGGCGGCGGGCTCTATCTTTTTGGTTTCAGACATGTCTGACTCCTTTCTGAAATCGTGATCGGGCGGGGACGCCAGACATATTCTGTTTTCACCGATCCAGCGGGCCCTCCCTTTTTTAACCAGTCCCCGCGCCCGTTTTTCGAACGTGGGTTCGTATTCTCTTCCCGAGTCGTCTGAGACAAGGATGGTTTTTCGCATGACGGAAACCTCTTGCTCAAGATGCTGTTCTGTGTGACGCTGTTTTTGTCGATGGGTGCCGTCCCCGGTCACGGGACCAGTATACCACACTTTGTCTTGTGTGTCAAGATAAATTTCAGGATGGGGAAGGAAACAGGATCCCAGAAGGAGTGTTCTCACCCTTCAAAATTCAGCTTTTCCGTGAGCTTTTCCATCTTCTTGTTCCAGGTCTTGGTGAGCTTCTGGACCTGGGAGCTGTAGTTGGTGTTGTTGTTCCAGATGAAGTCGCCGATGACGCCGTTTGAGAAATTGGAGAAGAGGTCGCTTGCGAAGATCTTGCCCAGGTCGAACACGGCGTTCTGCCGGATCATGTCGAAGATGGTGGTCTGCCGCGCGCTGTCGTCGTAGTTGTATTTGGCCTTGTACGCCTGCTCGAACACCACGGGGGACACCTGCCGGTACCCCTCGGAGGCCAGGCACTCGAACACGGCGGAGGCGCGCTCGTCCGATTCGATCACCAGCGGGATGGCAAAGAGGGTGACGGCGTTGGTGACGGAGGCGTGGTAGGCTTCTTCTCCCTCCGAGATCTTCGGCTGAGGAATGAAGCCGTAGGTGAAGTCCGCGTCCCGGAGGGTTGCTTCGGATACGTGGCCAAGAGGATAGATGTAGAAGATGGACCGCCCCTCGTCGAAGATCGTGGGATCGTCGCCGATGGGGTTCTTGAAGGCGGCCTCCTCGGAGAACACGGCCAGGTATTTCTCAAGCAGGGTCAGGGTCCGCTCGCTGTAGATGTCGTCGGACAGCACCGGCGTGTCGTTCTCGTCGTGCTCGATGAAGTGGGAGCCCGTGCCGTAATACAGGGTCTGCATCTGGTCGTTGGCTACCATGACGCCGAAGCGGTCTCCCTGACTCGGTTTGCCGTTGCCGTCCAGATCCGTGTAGGCGTCCATGATCATCTCGTGCATCTTATCTACGGTCCAGGTACCCTCCAGCACCAGATCGTAGGGATCCTCCAGACTGTAATCCGTGATGAGGGCCTGATTGAAGAACACGCCGGACATACGGGCTAGGGCGTTGAAGGACAGGTCCCCGGCGGTGAAGTAGACGTAGCCCTTGTGCAGGGTCCCTGCCTTGGTGGCGGATTCGTAGTACCAGGGGTGCGAGAGGTCGATGTGTTCCGCGTCGTACAGGTTCATGAGCAGGCCGTCCGTGGCGCAGGAGGCGACCCGCATGCCGTAGTTGGCCACGATGTCGTAGGTGCCGTCGCCGGAGGTGTTCTGCTTCTGGACCGCGGATTTCAGGGCGGATCCGTAGGCGGCGTCGTTGCGGGGGTGCATGTTCCATTCCAGGGAGACGTTCAGCCGCTCCTCCACCGTCAAATTCCGGTTGTAGACGGCGGACACCACGATCTCGCCTGT
The DNA here is from genome assembly GCA_902778205.1 of uncultured Ruminococcus sp. Classification (GTDB taxonomy): domain Bacteria; phylum Bacillota; class Clostridia; order Oscillospirales; family CAG-272; genus UMGS1696. The sequence goes on from CACYWX010000397.1 coordinate 1,793, forward strand.
GTCCTCCTCCACGAAGAATTCGCCGGGATCCCAGGATTCCCAGCAGAAGATCCGGGAGGTGGCGCCGCCCAGATCGATGCCGTCCAGGGTGTCGGGCAGAAATTCGGTCTCGGTCTCCTCCGGCTCGGTTTCGGCGGGCAGATCGGTCTGAGCCGGAGAGGAGGGCGCGTCGGAGGAAGGCTTTGCCTCTTCCGCCGGCTTGTCCGAGCAGGCGGTCAGCGAGACGGAGACTGCGGTCAGAAGGGCGAGGAGGAGGGAGAGGGTTCTTTTTCCGCTGCAGTTTGTCATGGCGGTTCCTTTGGTCCCGGAACAGGGAGATCCGTTCCTGTATTTGTTTTTCCTGTTCACCATTATATCGTATGATTGAGCGAAAGTCAACGGATTTTTGCCCCGCCGGACGGGAGAAACCGGAAATATTTCACAAAAAATCCGGATTTGGGATTGCGCGGACCGGATTTCTGTGCTATGATGGGGGAAGAAATCCGGGGACGCGGCTCCCCGAAAGGCTGGTGTATGCATGAAGAAAAGACAGATCGTCAATATCGTCAATTTCATCCGGGACGTGGAGCCCCGGGGACCCGTGGATCTGGTGGAGACGGTGCGGGAGCAGATCGCCCTCATGAAGCGGCTGGGACTGAGGGGGACCTTCCTTCTGCAGTACGACGCCCTGATCGACCCTGTCTACGTGGAGATGCTGAAGCCGCTGGACCCGGCGCAGTTCGAGCTGGGCGTGTGGTTCGAGGTGGTACAGCCCCAGTGCGAAGCCGCCGGGATCCCCTGGACAGGCCGCTTCCCCTGGGACTGGCACGTACACTGCGGCTTCTCCATGGGCTACACGAAGCCCCAGCGGGAAAAGCTCTGCGACGTGCTGTATGAGAAATTCCGGGAGACCTTTGGGTATTATCCCCGGGTCTTCGGCTCCTGGTTCTTCGACTCCCACACCGCCCGGTACGTGTCGGACCGCTACGGCGCGGACGCCATGTGCAACTGCAAGGAGCAGTACGGCACCGACGGCTACACCCTCTGGGGCGGGTACTACGGTCAGGCCTACTACCCCAGCCGGACCAACGTGTTCATGCCGGCCCAGGAGGAGGCGGACCGTCTGCCGGTGCCCCTGTTCCGGATGCTGGGCTCCGACCCGGTGTATCAGTATGACTTCGGCATGAGCGCCGAGCAGGGAGCGTCCCGGGTGCAGGGCGTCATCACGCTGGAGCCGGTCTACAACGGCGGGGGCGGCGGCGTTCCGGCCTGGGTGGACTGGTTCATGAAGGAGAACTACAACGGCGACTGCCTGACCTTCGGCTACGCTCAGGCGGGACAGGAGAACAGCTTCGGCTGGCCCGGCATGAAGAACGGCATCGAATACCAGTTCAGCCTGTTCGCAAAGCTGGCGGCGGAAGGGAAGATCGACGTGGAGCCCATCGGGGAGACCGGCCGGTGGTACAAGGAGACTTGGAAGGACACTCCCGCCTCCGCCATCACCGCCCACACGGCCTTCGACGATGAGGACAAGTCCTCAGTCTGGTACTGCACGAAGAATTACCGCATCAATCTGTTCGCGGCCGGCGGGGCGTTCCGGATCCGGGATCTGCACGTGTTTGACGGACGGGTGCCGGATCCCTTCGAGGACAAGGTCT
>CACYWX010000398.1 GCA_902778205.1 uncultured Ruminococcus sp.
CCCTTCGGACGGGACGTGGTGGGCGAGCTCTCCGAGGCATGCCGGAAGCACGGGCTGAAGTTCGGCATGATGATCCACTGGGGGCTCTACGCGCTTCCGGCGGGCGAATGGAAGGGCCGTCGGATGGAGGACATCGGGGAATGGGCCCAGGAGTACTTCCGGATCCCGAACGCGGAGTACAGCCGTCTGGCCGAGGCCTTCAACCCCATCCTCTTCGACGCCGAGGAATGGGTCCGGCTGGCGAAGGACGCGGGGATGCAGTACATGGTGTTCACCTCCAAGCACCACGACGGCTTTGCCATGTACAAATCCGACGTGTCGGCCTACAATATCGTGGATGCCGCCCCCTTCGGACGGGACGTGGTGGGCGAGCTCTCCGAGGCATGCCGGAAGCACGGGCTGAAATTCGGCCTGTACTACTCCCAGGATCTGGACTGGAGCCATCCGGACGGCGGCGGCTACAAAACCGGCAAGACCTGGTGCGGCGGCAAGGCGTACTGGACCAACAACTGGGACTTCCCGGACACGGAGAAAAAGGATTACGCCCGGTGCTTCGAGGAGAAGATCAAGCCCCAGGTGACGGAGATCCTGACCCGGTACGGCGACCTCTGCCTCATCTGGTTCGACGTGCCCTTCACCATCTCCCCTGCCCAGACCGACGAGCTGTACCGGCTGGTGAAGCGGTATCAGCCCGACTGCCTGGTGAACTCCCGCATCGGCAACGGATACGGGGACTACACCTCCGCCGGGGACAACCAGATCCCCGACGACGACAAGGGGGACATGCTCTTTGAGACCCCGGCCACCCTCAACGACACCTGGGGCTACAAGAGCTTCGACAACAACTGGAAATCCGCCGACGAGGTGATCCGGCTGAAGAATCACCTGAACGAACGGGGGATCAACTACCTTCTGAACGTTGGTCCGGACGCGCTGGGCAGAATCCCGGCTCCGGCCTGCGAGATTCTCAGAGAGGTGGGCAGACGCACGGGAGGAGACGCGCATCGATGAAGACAAGACTGATGGGGAGCTGGCTGGCCGTGATCGTCCTCATGGCAGCCGCCCTGCTGGCCGGAGCGGTTTCGGCGGCCGCCGCGGAGGTCCCCGCCGTTTACACGGTGAAGGAGGCGCCGCCCTTTACGATCCTGTCCGAACAGGATGGGGAGGGCCGGTGGATCCTGGGGGACGATCTGGGCTTTTACAAGGGCAGCGGGAAGAAGTTCTGGCTGTTCCTGCCCGGCACCGCGGACATCCACACCGTCACGGTGCGGTACGACGGTGAAAAGCAGGCCTACGACGACCGGACCGGAAAAACCTACGGTCCCGGCGAAACCTATGTCTGCGACTTCTCCGCGGACGACTGCGCGCTGTTTGAATACGACGCGGAATACGGGGTCTACGACCGGTACGCCTTCACGGCCATGCGCGGCGGAGAGCTGCCCGTGATCTACATCACCCTGAAGGACGGGGACGCCTCCATGCTCCGGATCAACTCCTCCCACGACGCGGTGGAATCCGGAACGATCCGCATGGTGGACACGGACGGCTCCGTCACCTACGAGGGCGACCTGACCCGGATCAAGGGCCACGGACTCACCTCCTACGAGGCCAGCCGCCGGGTCAACACCAAGAACTCCTACAACATCAACATCGGCGACAAGGCGGAGCTTCTGAAGGGAGCCGGGAGAAGCAAGAAATGGTCCCTGCTCCGGATCCGCACTTGGGGCGAATACGACGCCACGGGCATTTCCTACGTGACGGCCTTCGCCTCCTACAACGCGCTGGTGAAGGATCAGTACTTCAACCTCTGCTCCCGGTTCGTGGACGTGTACATCGACGGGGATTACCGGGGCGTGTACGTGCTGACGGAGCGGATGGACATCAACGGCTCCATGAACGTCACCGATCTGGAGGAAAAGACGGACATGCCCTCCACCAAGACCAAGACGGTGCAGGGCAAGAAATCCGATCCCGCCATCGCCAAGGGCATCCAGAGCTACAGCTACGCCCAGAACTCCTCCGTCCCGGAGGGCACCGACATCACGGGCGGCTACATTCTGGAGATCATGTGCGGCCACTACGGGGAATGCGGCTTCAAGACGAAGCAGGGCATGTACGTGAACGTCAAGTCCCCCGCCTATCCCACCCAGGAGATGGTGCAGTACATCGCCTCCTACGTGCAGGACTTCGAGAACGCGCTGTTCTCCGAGACCGGATACAACGCGGACGGAAAGCACTGGACGGAATACGCCGACGCGAAGAGCTACGCCGCACAGACCCTGATCTACACCTACTACCTGAACTGGGAGATCTACCGGACCTCCACCTACATGACGAAGGACGCGGGCGGGATCATCAAGTTCGGTCCGGTCTGGGACTTTGAGAGCGGTCCGGTGGTGCTGTACGACGATACCATCTTCGGCGTGCGGTTCGGCTACTCCGAAAAGCAGCAGTATATCTGGTTCGAGCAGGCCTGGAAGAAGGGCGACTACCTCCGGATGATCGCCGGGATGAACGAGGAGCTGAAGGGGATCCTGGATCAGATGCTGGGCCACTCCTCTCCCGAGGACGGACGGCGGGTCATCTGGGAGCTGGACAAAACGGCCTCCACCCTGCGGGACTCCCAGAACATGAACTGGGTCCGCTGGGATCAGCCCGACACCTACGACATCCGGTACGACTACATGCGGGAGGCGCTGGAATACCGCTACGACCACTGGTTCAACACCCTCTGGAACCCCAACAAGTACCTGCTGGGCCTGACCGTGGACTGCAAGGACAACGGGGACGGCACCTGGACCCTGACGGCAAATCCCTACGGAAGGCTGGAGTCGGACTACGCGGTCTGGTATGAGATCAAGGATGACATGACCAAGGGCGTGCAGTTCGACACCGGCGACAGCGTCACGGTCCCCGCGGGCGGCATGTACTACGCCGTCATCACGGGCCGCAACAACGCCTTCTGCGACTGGGCCAGCGGCAAGATCTTCTCCGGGAAGAACCTGACCGTGGCCTCAAACGTCATCACCTCTCCTGACGATAAACCCCTCGATCCGGTCATCACGGGCTCGGCGCGGTATGAACGGACCGTGGACCTGAACAACGGACTGGTGGATCTGACGGCGGCTCCGGCGGAACAGGAATCCGGGAAGGCTCCCGCGAACCGGGACGAGAACCGGGTGACCGCGGAGGAAGGACAGGCGGAGTCCGGACGTCCCGTATCCGACGCGGAATGGGTGACCATCACCCTGGCCGTGGTGCTGCTCTGCGGCGTCATGACGGCCTTCACGCTCATCAAAAGGAAAGGAGGCGGCAGTCATGCGGCTTAAGCATATGCTCCGGTTCTGGAGCACGGCGGGCGCTGTCTGCCTGCTCTCCGCTCTGCTGACGGTCCCGGCCTTTGCCGCGTATCCCTCCTCGGGAACGGA
>CACYWX010000399.1 GCA_902778205.1 uncultured Ruminococcus sp.
TGTACTTATACGTCTGTCCGTCATCTTCCATGAAGTACGTCGGAGTTCCCTTGGAGATCGACTCCGGAGTATCCAGACCGACAAACGCGATCTTCACGTCGCTTCCGTCCACTTCAAAGTCCTTTACTTCATAGCCTTTGTCAAAGACGAAGTTTCCATCCATATCTGTGAAATTTGCACAGATATACTCGAGACCAGGATGATTCTTCACCTCATCCAGGAACGTATCCACGCCGAAATCAAACTCATGATTGCCCGGTACACACAGATCATAGCCAAGCTTCTCCATCAGATCCATGGACGCAGTGCCATCCGACAGCGTGTCGAACACTGCTCCCTGAATGGAATCGCCATTGTCTACCAGAAGAACTCCAGCCGCCTGTGCCTGTGCCTCTGCCCGGACTGCCGCAATGCCGGCATAGCCAAGCGAAGAAGAAGTTCCGGTCAGACCGGCATTGTCCGAAATTCCTCCATGCACATCATTCGTGTAAAGCACGATGATGTCAGAAGAACCGGCACCGATGTCCCCGAAGGTCGTACCTGCCGCCCGCACCGGCTGCAGACATAATCCGAAAGCCGCAGACAGCGCCAGCAGAAAACCAGCAAATCGTTTCATTATCTTTTCCTCCCATACAGAAATCACTGCAGGCAGAACAGATCTCTTCTCCTTTCTCTATGATGTATGTATTTCTGCACTGCAATTCTGTAAGTTCAGTATAGTTCTTTGTACAGATTTTACAATTGTCCGATCGAGACAGAAAACGCTATCTGTACAGATAGCGCTCAGTTCGTATTCTTCGGTTTGATTCTCAATGGCTTGATCCGCTTCAGCACCAGTCCGGCAATGTATCCGGTCAGAATTCCAGCCGGAATGGATCCTAAGAAAAGATAAGGAAGCAGCACGGCAATTCCTGGCTGCATATAGAACAGCATGACTACGAACACCTGACCGACGGAATGCGCGATCGACATCAGCACCGACGTGAACATCAGCGAGGAATTCAGCCGGTCCAGAAGAATCAGCACCAGGCTCGAAAGCAGCACGCCGCCCGCACTGATCCAGAACGTGCTCCCGAAAATCGTTCCTCTTAACAGATTTCCAATGACTACCCGCATGATGTTGACGATGATCAGGACCAGCGCGCAGACGGTGAGGGTTGCGGCGGCGATGAAGAGGATCAGCGAGATCAGCTGTTTCTTTTCACGGAAGGTTTCCTTCGCCTTTTCGCCGACGGCTTCGCCGATTTTTTTGACGATGATTTCCATGGCTGAATGCTCCTTGCAGTATGATTTGTACGTGCTTACCCGCATATTGTACCAAAGTATCCCCTTAAAAGCAAGTCCGGATGCATGAAATTTACGATTCGTTTCCAATTCGTTCTTTTTCGACATCCCTCCCCGCGGTTCTTTCCGCGCTCCGCCGTCTTCTCTCCTTGACAAACCGCCCCGCTTCCTGCTATAATGATGCCGGAAAGAGAATCAAGGAGGCGCGCATGGACTACATTCAGAACCTGAAGATCGGCGAATTCCGGACCGGCATGATGATCGAGGGTTACTACATCCTCAAGGAGGCCTCCCAGCGTACCACCACGGCGGGAAAGCCGTATCTGGCGGGCAAGCTGGGAGACAGGGACGGCATGATCGATTTCGTCAACTGGGATTACGCCGGCATCATCAACGGTGAGGACACCGGCCATGTGGTGAAGGTCCGGGGCGAGGTGAACGATTACCGGGGCTCCCCCCAGTTGTCCGTCACCCGCATCCGCCGGGCCAGAAACGCGGACGGCTGGCGTGTGGAGGATCTGGTGCCCACCGCGCCCATCGACCGGGAGGCCGTCATGGCGGAGGTGAAGGCCCTGGCGGAATCCGTGGAGGACGAGGACTACCGCCGGGTGGCACTGGCCATGCTGGAGAAGTACGGAGAGGCCTTTTCCGTGATCCCCGCCGCCAAGAGCTTTCACCACAGCTTTGTCTCGGGCCTCCTGATGCACACCGCCAACATGCTCCGGACCGCGGATTTCCTGGCCTCCCTGTATCCGGAGACCGTAAACCGGAGCCTGCTGCTGACCGGGACTCTCCTCCACGACTTCGCCAAGACCGAGGAGTTCAGCTTTTCCGAGCTGGGGCTGGTGACGGAGTATTCCCGGGCGGGTAAGCTCGTGGGACATCTGGTCATGGGAGCGGAGAACGTGCGCCGTATGGCGGAGGAGCTGGGCACGCCGGAGGAGAAGACCCTGCTGCTGTGCCATATGATCCTGTCCCACCACGGGGAGCCGGAGTTCGGAGCCGCCGTGATCCCGCGCTGCGCCGAGGCCGAGCTGCTGTACCACATCGACCTGATCGACAGCCGCATGGAGATCTACCGGGAGTCCCTGGAGGGCGTCGTTCCCGGCACCTTCTCCGGCAAGATCTTCGCCCTGGACAAGGACATCTACCGCCCGGAGGAATGATCCGGCGTCAAAAAAGCGATTCCCGTTCCTTCATCCGGAAGGAAGACCGGGAATCCGCTCTTTTTTTATTCCTTTTCTATCCGTGCGCGTCACACCGGCATCATGAGCTTTTCCGCCTCGTCCAGCAGGATCATCTTCTCGGAGAAGGGAACCTTTTTGCCGTCCACGATCTGGTAGTTCTCATGGCCCTTGCCGGCGAAGAGCACAATATCTCCCTCCCGGGCTGTCCGAACGGCAAAGCGCACGGCCTCCTCCCGGTCCGGGATCGCGGTGTAGAGCTTCGACTTGTCGAACCACCGGAGCACGTCCTCGATGATGTCCTCCGGCTGTTCGTTATCCGGATTGTCCGAGGTCAGGATCGTGAAATCCGCCAGTCTGGACGCCGCCTCAGCCAGCTCGCGCCGCCGAATGTAGGTCCGCCCTCCGCTGCATCCGAACACGCAGATGAGCCGGCGCGGACCGTATTCCCGTAGAACCGTCAAAGCGGAGGTCAGGCTGACCCCGTTGTGGGCGTAGTCGATGATGAAGGTGATGCCCGGAAGCGCGTCCACCATCTCCATGCGTCCCCGGACGGAGATGGTCCGGAGCGCGTCCGCCGCCCGCTCGAGAGGAATCCCCATGAGCGCTGCCGCGGCGATGGCCTCCATGCCGTTGTACACGCTGAACCGACCGGGCGTTCTCAGCCGCACCGCCGTTCTCCCGCCGCCGTGGGCCAGGGTGAAGTCGATGCCCAGGGAGGTCTCGTCCCGGTAGCTTCCGATCTGGGAGGCCCGGTAATCCGCCGGACGGTTGATGGCGCAGGTGACCGGCGTGACCGGGGCGTTTTCCGTCATATATACCGCGTTCGGATCGTCGGAGTTGACGATGATGTGCTTCACGCCGAAATCCGTGAACAGCTTCCGCTTGGCGTCCCGGTATTCCTCGAAGGAGGCATGCTCTCCCGCGCCGATGTGGTCCTCCGACAGGTTGGT
>CACYWX010000400.1 GCA_902778205.1 uncultured Ruminococcus sp.
CGCCGGGTACGACATCGTGTCGAAGATGTTCAACGCCAGCCAGGTCATGATGGTGACCTTCGCCCTGGTGGACATCAACGGCATGCGGGACGCGGAATTTGAGTTCGGCATCCTGCCCTATCCCCTGTACGACGAGACTCAGAAGGAGTACAACAACCTCATAAGCACGGGCCTGGTCAGCTCGGTCAGCGTCCCGGTCACCTGCCCCGATCCGGAGCTGACGGGCGTGACTCTGGAGGCCATGGCCTACGGCTCCACCACGACCCTGACCCCCGCCTACTACGACAACGCCTTAAAGACCCGGTACGTGCGGGACGAGGAATCCGGGGAGATGCTGGACATCATTTTCGCCACCCGCGTCTACGATCTGGGCTTCATCTCCGACTGGGGCGGCGCGGGCTCCCTGGTGGGCAATCTCTACAAGAGCAAATCCACCGACTTCGCCTCCGGCTGGGCGAGGATCCAGAAGGTGGCGCTCAAGCAGCTGGACAAGGCCCTGCAGTCCTTCGCGGCTCTGGACGCACTGGAGGACAACGGCTGACGCCCGTGGGAGCGAGAGAGCGCCCGCTCCCTTGATTTTTCCGGCACGGCATGATAGAATAGGCACGACAACCATTCCCGGGAGGAATCGATCATGAATTTCCGTCAGATCCATCTGGATTTCCATACCAGCGAAAAAATCCCCGGCATCGGCTCCGCGTTCTCGAAGGAGCAGTTCCAGCGGGCGCTGAAGCTGGGCCACGTCAACTCCATCACCGTCTTCTCCAAGTGCCATCACGGCTGGGCATACCATCCCTCCGTTGCCAACGAGCAGCACCCGAACCTGCATTTCGATCTGCTGGGCGCAGAAATCGAGGCGGCCCATGAGATCGGGGTGAAAACGCCCGTATACCTCTCCGCCGGCCTGGACGAGAAAATGGCCCGCCGCCATCCGGAGTGGCTGAGACGGCCGAAGAACGACGCCATCGGCTGGGAGAACCCCGGCTATCACGAATTCTGCATGAACTCCCCCTATCTGGACTACCTGATCCCCCAGATCGAGGAGGTGGTCAAAAACTACGACTGCGACGGGATCTTTCTGGACATTGTGGGCGTCCGGACCTGCTGGTGCCAGAACTGCGTGAAGACGCTGCTCGACGAGGGGAAGGATCCCTACAACGACGAAAACGCCCGGGAGCTGGGCGAGCGGGTCTACGCCAACTATTGCCGCCGGGTACGGGAGGCCGTGGACCGGATCAAACCCGGACTGCCCGTCTTCCACAACAGCGGTCACATCCGGCGGGGACGGCGGGATCTGGCGGACGTGGACACCCATCTGGAGCTGGAATCCCTGCCCACGGGCGGCTGGGGCTACGACCACTTCCCCCTGTCCGCCGCCTATTCCCGGACCCTCGGCAAGCAGTTCCTCGGCATGACGGGCAAGTTCCACACCACCTGGGGCGAGTTCGGCGGTTTCAAGCATCCGAACGCCCTGCGGTATGAGGAGGCGCTCTGCACGGCCTTCGGGGCGAAATGCTCCGTGGGCGACCAGATGCACCCGGACGGCTGGATGGACGAGGCCACCTACGCCCTCATCGGGGAAGCCTATGCCGAGGTGGAGGCACGGGAGCCCTGGCTGGACAACGTGACCTCCGCCGCGGACATCGCCATTCTCTCGGAGGAGGCCGTGTCGAACTATTACGGCTCCTCCCGCATCACCCACACCCAGGGAGCCAACGCCGACGCGGGCGCCGTGCGGGTCATGCTGGAGGGGAAGTACCTCTTCGACGTGGTGGACACGGAGGAGGACTTCGGCAAGTACAATCTGGTGATCCTGCCCGACCGGATCCGGCTGGACGAAAAGCTGGCAGCCAAATGCAGGGCCTTCTGCGCGGCCGGAGGAAAGATCCTCTGCACCGGCGAATCCGGTCTTCGGACGGACGGGGATTCCTTCGCCCTGGAGCTGGGAGCGGAGAAGGTCTCCCCCTCGGCGTATCGTCCCGTGTACTTCCGTCCAAAGTTCGATCTGGGTGTATTGAGAAACAGCGCATTCGTGATCTACTCCCCCGCGTGGGACGTCGTTGCGGCTGAAGGAGCCGAGATCCCCGTGGAGCGGGAGAACCCCTACTTCAACCGCACCACCTTTGCCTTCTCCTCCCATCAGCACACCCCCAACGACAAGAGCGTCCGGTATCCCGCGGCCACCGTGGGGAAGGACGGGGCCTATATCGGAGCACAGCTGTTCACGGAGTACGCCGAAAAGGGCTCCCTCATCGCCAAGCTTCTGCTGGAGCACATGATCGACCTTCTGCTGGGCGAGAACAAGACCCTCGTCACCGACCTTCCGGCCCAGGGCGTGGTCACCCTGATGGATCAGAAGGAGGAGGGGCGGCTGGTGAACCATCTGCTGTACGCCTCCCCGGTGCGGAGAGGGAACGGCATCGAGGTCATCGAGGACATCGTCCCCCTGTACGACGTCCACGTGTCCGTCCGCATGGACAAAAAGCCCCGCCGGGTGTATCTGGCGCCGGAGGGGGAGGAGATTCCCTTCACCTGGGAGAACGGACGGGTGTCCTATACCGTCGGCAAGCTGGACTGCCATGCCATGGCGGTGATCGATTACGACAAGGAGTGAGCAAATATGAAACGATCCGAAATCAACGCATGCATCCGGGAGTTCCGGGCGGCTCTGGACAAGATCTGCTTTAAGCTGCCGCCCTTCTGCGGCATTCCCGCGGAAAAATGGAAGACCCTCGGCCATGAATACGACGAGATCCGGGACCGGATGCTGGGCTGGGACATCACCGACTTCGGCTCCGGCGACTTCAGAAGAACCGGCCTGCAGCTGGTGACCATCCGCAACGGGAAGCTGGGGGATCCGGACAGCAAGACCTACGCCGAGAAGATCATGCTGGTGCGGAAGGATCAGGTGACGCCCCTGCACTTTCACTGGAGCAAGATGGAGGACATCATCAACCGGGGCGGCGCGGACCTGGCGGTGCAGGTGTGGCTGTCCGACGAGAACGAGGGCCTCTCCGACCGGGACGTGCCCGTCACCATGGACGGCATCACGAAAACCGTTCCCGCCGGTACAATCCTGCATCTGAAGCCCGGCGAGTCCATCACCATGCAGCGGTATCTCTACCACACCTTCTGGGGCGATGGCGGAGACGCCGTGGTGGGCGAGGTCTCCATGGTGAACGATGACGCGAAGGACAACCGATTCCTTGAAAAACTGCCGCGCTTCGCCGAGATCGAGGAGGACGAGCCCGCGGAATACCTGCTCTGCAACGAATACCCGAAGGCGGATTGAGCGGGCAGGCGGATCAAAACAAAGCGGGGCTGTCGCATTAACTCCACGAGAAGGAGAAATGCGACAGCCCTATTGTGATTCAAAAGTGTTCGTCCTTCTTTTTCTCCTTTATCGAGGAGAAAA
>CACYWX010000401.1 GCA_902778205.1 uncultured Ruminococcus sp.
TCGATCTGGACAATGTCGCAGCCAAGCGCCGCCGCCGCCTCGATCTCCCGGACCATGAAGTCCTCGCAGACCTCCTCGTCCCGGCTTCTGTCCCCCCAGGTGTTGGACATGACGAACAGGGTCCCGTCCCCCGGACAGGCGTCCCGGTACCAGGCCCGGTAGGCTGTCAGGGGATCCGGACCGGTCCCCACGGTGCATCCGTACAGCTCCACGGTCTCCCCCGGAGCCGATCCGTCCGCGCCCGTGCCCGTCAGCGTGACGGAGGAGGTCCCCCGGATCAGGGCGTCGTATCCGTCGTACCGGAGGGAGGAGGAGGCCGTGGGCGCGTCCTTCACCAGAAGCAGGGATGCTCCGGGATCCGTCTGATTCTCGAACAGGAAGAGGGATCCGGGCAGGCGAAGGGTCTCGGAGGGATAGAGGACCCGGGTCCGCTCCTCCGTCAGGGTGTCCGTATGGTCGGTCTTTTCAAAGAGGGACACGGACCGGAGCCTGAGATGGCGGGAGGGCAGGGAGACCGTGAGGATCGGGTCCTCCGCTCTCTCCAAGCCTCCGTCGGCGAAGAGGCGGACGGATACGAAGGGATGTCCCGGCAGGGCGGAGAACAGAGCGGTCCGCGGTGCGCCCTCGAAGGTCCAGTCCATCCGCCCGATCCGGTTCGGGTCCGCGGAAACAGGAAGGTTCCCGCTTCACAGGCTCCCGCGGCGGTTTTCACGTCCGGGTCGGGCTCTCCGTCCCCCAGCGCAAGCCGTCCCTCCCGTACAAGGAACCGGAAGGACGCGCCTCCGGTCCGCAGAATCAGCGCGCCGCGTTCGAGCATGGTGTCGGCAGTCATATCGTTTCCCCTCCATGGGGCGGATCAGCCCCCGTGATGTCTGCTCCCATTATACCAAATCCCGGCCTCTCTGACAAGGGAATCGGGAAAACGGCGGAGGATTAATGAAAAAATCCCGCTTATCGGAGAAAAATCGCGCGTCCCCCCTTGACAGAGCGGGAGAGCGGTGCTATAATGTGTAAAAATTCAGCGCGGGAGAATGGTATGAACTCGTTCGTGTTTGCATACGCCTATTATTACTATTACTTTGACAAAAGGTAATAGTGATTTGCGATGCAAGCACGGATTGGGAATCGATAAACCGACAGGCTGCACGGAATCACACCGTTCAGCCTGTTTTTTGTCGGATCCCGTCCCGGTTCCGTATTCATCCGCGCGGAATAAATACACGGAGGCCATATGGTTATCAAAATCGCATTCCTGGTTCTGTTCTTTGCCGTCATGATCACGGTGGGATTCCTCTGCCGCAGACAGGCGGACAGCGTCCACGGCTTTGTGCTGGGCGGGAGAAACGTCGGTCCCTGGCTGACCGCCTTCGCCTACGGCACCTCCTACTTCTCCGCGGTCATCTTCATCGGCTACCCCGGTCAGTTCGGCTGGAAGTTCGGCATCTCCACCACCTGGATCGGCATCGGCAACGCGGTGATCGGATCCCTTCTGGCCTGGGTCATTCTGGGACGGAGAACGCGCCTTCTGACCCAGAAGCTGGACTCCAAGACCATGCCGGACTACTTCGGGACCCGCTTCGGCTCCGGAGCGCTCCGGATCGCGGCCTCCGCCATCGTTTTCATCTTCCTGATCCCCTATACCGCCTCCCTGTACAACGGCCTGTCCCGGCTGTTTGAATCCGCCTTCGGCATCGACTACGTCTGGTGCGTCATCATCATGTCCGTGCTGACGGGCGTCTACGTCATCGCGGGCGGCTACATGGCCACGGCGGTCAACGACTTCATCCAGGGTCTCATCATGCTGGTGGGCATCGTGCTGGTCATCGGCGCGGTGCTGAAGGACAACGGCGGCTTCATGCAGGCCATGAGCAGCCTGTCCGTTATCGAGTCCTCCGCGGCTCCCGGTCTGAAGGGCGCCTTCGCCTCCTTCCTGGGTCCGGAGCCCGTGGCGCTTCTGGGCGTGGTGCTTCTGACCTCCCTCGGCACCTGGGGCCTTCCCCAGATGGTGGGCAAGTTCTACGCCATCAAGAGCGAGTCCGACATTTCAAAGGGCACCCTGATCTCCACGATCTTCGCCATCATCGTCGCCGGCGGATGCTACTTCCTCGGCGGCTTCGGACGGCTGTACGGCAACGTCATCGAGTACGGCGCGAACGGCAATCCCGTGTACGACTCCATCGTGCCGAAGATGCTGGAGGGCCTTCCCACGGCGGTGGTGGCCATCGTCATCGTGCTGGTGCTCTCGGCCTCCATGTCCACCCTGTCCTCCCTGGTGCTGACCTCCTCCTCCACCCTGACCCTGGATATGATCCTGCCCATCCGCTCCAAGGCCGGGAAGAAGACGGAGCAGAAGACCCAGATGCTCCTGATCCGCTCCCTCATCGTGTTCTTCATCGCCGTGTCCGCGGTGATCGCCATCGTGCAGGTCAAGTCCTCCGTCACCTTCATCGCCCAGCTCATGGGCATCTCCTGGGGCGCGCTGGCCGGTGCGTTCCTGGCTCCCTTCCTCTACAGCCTCTACGGCAAGTGGGTCACGAAGGCCTCCGTGTGGGTCAGCTTCGTCTGCGGCGTGGGCATCATGGCGGCGGACATGTTCTGCAATTTCACGGGCCGGGTGTTCATCAACGCCTTCTTCGCCTCTCCCATCAACGCGGGCGTTCTGGCCATGGTGGCGGGACTGGTGATCGTGCCCGTGGTCAGCCTCTTCACGCCCAGGCCGGACGGGAAGAAGGTGGACGACATGTTCTCCTGCTACGACCGCACCGTTGTGGTTCACGCCACGACCGCGCTGGGCGAGGAACAGAAGGAGAACTGATCGGATTTCATACTTCAGGCGGGGTCTTCGGATCCCGTCTTTTTTCATTTGTCAGAAAATCCGGGAACTTTTTCCCGCGCCCGGCGTCTAATGGACAGAGCAGGACAGGGAGGGCGAGGTTATGAAGTGAATGAAGAGAATCCGGATGCTTATGGCCTTTCTTGTCCTGCTGTCGGTCCTGTCCGCCGCGGGATGCGGAGGCGCCGTTCCGAAGGAGCCGCCCCAGCTGACGGTGGGATGCATGGCGGGAGATTTTCAGGCCATGCGCGTCGGCTTTGAATGGGACGTGATGAAGCGGGGCTCCGAGGTGGGGACCGGTGTGATTGCCGACGGGGTGGATCCGCTGACCTATGATTTCACGCCCATCCCGATCCGGGAGAAGGAGAGCATCCTCTTTGTCTTTCCGGAGGGGATGGAGCCGGACGGGAACATGACCGGTTCCTTCTATCCCATGAAGGACGGGAAGCCCGACCGGGACAATCCGCTGGGCGTGTACATCCGTCCCCGCCGGGGCGAATACGGGCAGTACGGGGAGAATGTGTACGGCTATTACCCCCAGGACAACGGATACCTGACGGAGGGCGTCTATGTGCTCCGGG
>CACYWX010000402.1 GCA_902778205.1 uncultured Ruminococcus sp.
GTGATAGCCAAATGTCGTAAGCAGTCTGTATCCGCTCGGAATCTCGCTTGCCACATTCTTTGAACGGTCGATAACTCCGTTACCGTCAAAACCCTGTGACCCAAAATCCACCTGTACCGCTTTGCTGCTGAGTTTTTTGACCGTATCAACATCACTCTCAAGTGCCTCGATTCGCTCTGCAATGTTGACCTTATCCACAAGTAAGGTAACTTCTCGGATGTTAATGCCATCCAAAAAGACCTGATACAGAGGAAAATCAACGGGCGAATCCCCGTCTGCAATTTTTCCTTCGTTGTATGTGGGGGAGGCGGGAAATGTCGATGCAGGTGTGCCTTTGATGACTACTAGCTGCATATCCTCCACACCTGTTCCAGAGTCCTTTGTGTATCTCGCTACAATCAGGTCAATTCTCTGTTCGCCCTGTCCACCGTTCTCAATGGTCATGCTCTCGGTTGTGCCCTTGGTTATTGTGGCTGTGCAGCCTTCTGCGACAAGCTGTCCGGCGGCGATCTGGATCTCGTTTGCGCTGACGATCGTCGCGGCCAGTTCGCTCTCAACGCCCTTGAGGATATGCGCGCCCGGGCCGAAAATGGCGATGTTCGTGTCACGTTCCTGCTGTGATGTCACGTGAGGATCGTCTCTGTATCCTGTAATGATTTTCATTTTTCAGTCTCCTTTGTGAGGCGGGTAGCTGCGACCAGCATTGCGGTCGTAGGCGCCACCGTCAAGTTATCCTCCAGCTTATACTCGATCCGTCTGGAGCCCTTTTCCCATGTCACTATCTTGCTGGCGATCGGTGCGGTCATCGTCATGCCGGACAGATAATCACGACCGCCCACGATGTCGCCGATCCCGATCTCCATGTCGCTCTCGATCTTCATCCCGAACTTATTCGAGCTCTTCAGGGACTCAAGCCGCTCACGGCCTGACTGGATCAGGTCCGGCAGCTCCCCGCCGGAGTAGTCGAAGATGTCCTCGATTTCGTCCGCGCCGAAGAAGTGCTGCGTCGTTCCGATGTTCCCGTCCGCGTCCGTGTACAGATGGTACACGGTCCGGTTTTTCAGCTCACCCTTGCCCAGGCAGATCAGGTGGTTTACGCCATCGGTCTGCTTCTGCATGGTGTAATCCCGGCGCATATCGGAGGAAAGCTCTACAGACCGTGAATAGTCCACGATCGGAACCGCTGACGCGACAACGGCTTTCAGCTCTGCCGAGTAGGCCAGATTGAGCCGGTATCCCTTTGACTTCAGGAGCTCCGTGAGCCCGTCATTAAGGGTGCAATACCTTTCATACTGGTAGCTGCTTACATATATGCCAGTGCTCTCTGTGGTCCCTACGAACAGGCCTGGGAGACGTTCCTCGACGCGCGCCTTGACGATCGCGTTGAGTTCTCCCGAGTCTGTCTCGTAATCCGCACCGGAGGGAGGCTTTATCCGCTTTCCCTGCAGCATTCCGCGCCACGTCATACCGCCGGGGCAGATGATGCCCTGGGCAGTGTTCGTGTTAAGCCTGCGGACGATGCCGCCGTACTCCGTGTCCGGAATGTAGATCCGGGCCTTTTCCGGAAGCTCTTTGTATTCGTCGCGGGAGATCTTGACCTCAAAGCTGTTATCTTCTATCCCTACCTCGAAGTCGTAGCTGTCGAAGAGCAGGTAGCCCAGCTCCTTGCCGGTGCTGTCAGCGACTATTAATTCTTTCACTGTGCACCTCCCACCTCGGTTCGCTCCGCTCCTCGTAGAGCGTCAGGTCGAAGCCGAACTGCCCATCCCAACTGATCTGCAGCGATCCGGGAGGAAGCTGCTCGAATACAGATTCCTCTTTGTTTCTCAGGTCGAAGATATTGACCTTCTGACCGGCCGCTGTGGTCTTCTCGACCGTGCCCCGTTTGGAGTCGATCACGATGTACTCTGACGCCTCCAGGATGTCGAAGACCTGGTAGACGTGGCCGTTGATCTGTACCCTGGGATTAGTCGCAGGGCCGTAAATGATCATCCGGAAGTCGGATTTAAACGTAAACCCTGTCACCCATGTCTCAGCTCCGGATATTCCGGGGTAGTAGTCGTAGGGGAAGTCATAGGGATAGTCTAAAAAGGCCTCGCCCGTGTCTCCCGCGCGCGGGTTGAAGCTCCTGGACTCCTCTTTGACCCAAAACGGATAAGGGCAATAAAACGAAACCGTATTCTCGACAGCAACGTTATTTTCGCCTGGTTTTGTGGTGCTCTTTCGGGCGAAACAGTCAATATAATAATCGTTCCAATAGAGACGCCCTGGGGTCAGATTGCGGACGTCCAGCTCGAAGTCATCATGGAGAGCTTCGAGCTGTTTCTGCTTGCTTTCTTCTGACCCGAACAGAGACAGCGTCGCTTCATACTCTTGAGGCGACCTCGTGAATCCGCTCACACGGGAGCCGTACTGGAGCGCGACCGCAATCACTTCCCAAGCCCAGTCGTGGAAGTTAGCGTCGGCCCCCGTCCGCAACGAGCCATCTCTAAGGTTGTAAATGTTGCCGCTTGAAGCGACATAACGTAAATCTACTCCGCTCATTTAATCGCTCCATGTTTTCTCAGCAGTCGTGCAAATTCTCTGTCGCTGATCACAAAGGACATCTCAGCGAGTGCCGCGATAAGAGATCTGTACATCTCCGCCGCGTGCCTGTCACCCGACTGGATGATCCTGTCAGCTATCTCGTCCAGCTTCTTCCACAGTGCCCATAAAGATGGCATTTCCTGTTTCCTTACGGATCCTTTCGGTATCTGTCAACAGGATCTCCATGCGCTCCGGCACTGTTGCCGCATCGATACAGCGCACCTCCAGCCGGTCCGCTCCTTTTTTCTGTAAATACCGGCAGATTCGGCCGGCATATTCTGGATCCTGTAAACAGACAGCCAGTTGGACCTTCATGCATCCACCCCTTTCTTTTCTGGATGAACCCTTCACATTTTGCAGATGATACCGGACTCGGTTTTGTTTCGTTCATCCTGGCCGCATTATACCCTGCCCCGGGATCGGGCCGCAATTTTCTGCCGTTTATTCCAGTTTTTCCCGATACTTGTCTTTTTCAACATAAAAACCGTTTCCGCGCCTGAAGGCCCTCTTGCCCGCTCAAAACAAGGATCCCGGGCTGATGTGGCTCTGTCCGGACCTCAGGCACATGCCCCGGAAAATTAAAAAATCCCCGGATAAACCGGGGCAGCCTGAATCCGAAAACCAGCATCTTCGTCCAGTCGAGCTGGTACCTGCGATTATAGGCACACTTACTCTGAATTACTATTTTTGTCCTTTTATTCAACATTTTGATCATATTGCTTTTTTTCGCCAAAAAAACCGGCTGCAGCTATTTTCAAGCCACAGCCGGTCCAGATTTCCTTTAATTCTGCCCGTAATAGGCATGGGCACCGTGCT
>CACYWX010000403.1 GCA_902778205.1 uncultured Ruminococcus sp.
TGATCCCCCGGTCGAAGGCGTAGCCCATGATCTCCGCCACTATCTCCGGAGGCAGGTCCCGCTGCATTGGAGACACCGTCAGCGTCCCGAAGGCGATCCGGGAGACGGGAGGCAGGCGCGGAGTCAGCACACGGCGGGGCAGGCTGCTCAAAGCTCCAGATACTCCTTCAGCAGAGCTGCCATGAGCTCGTCCCGGTCGATGCGGCGGATCAGCCCGCGGGCGTTCTTGTAGTTGGTGATATAGGTGGGATCTTCCGTCAGCACATACCCGACCAGCTGATTGATGGGGTTGTAGCCCTTTTCGCTCAGAGCGTCGTAAACCGTGCGGAGCAGGAGCTTCCGTTCCTTGTCCCGCTCTTCTTCACGGATGGAGAAGGTTATGGTCTTGCTCATTTCGTCTTTCATCGCGTACCTCCGTAGCAGCCGCCCGCCGGATCCCTCCCGCCGCGGCAGTTCAAACACTTCATGACAATATTATAGCAGTGTTCCGTCTGAATTGCAAGAGCCGCTCTACAGATTATTCTTAATGTTTCATGAGAAATCCCGGTGAAAACCGAATAAATATCCGGAAAGAGGCCCATACTGCCCGTGCGCTGCTCCTTTCCCGGAGGGCGCTTCCAAGCAGAAAGCCGGAGGTGAACCCCATGTACCGTACCGATTCCGTCAACTCGTTCCAGGCCGCGCCGGATCCCGCCCTGCCCGGGGAGGGAGCGTCCCGGGAACGAAGGCTCGGGGGAGAAGCTGGCGGAGCCTTTCCGGACGGAGGCGTCGTGCTGGAGCGGGACGGCATCACCGTGGACTGCCTGACCATCATCGGCCAGATCGAGGGGCACTATCTGCTGGGAGAGGGTCAGAAGGCCACCAAGTACGAGCACATCATCCCGCGGCTGGTGGCGGTGGAGGAGACCCCGGAGGTGGACGGCATGCTTATGGTCCTGAACACCATGGGCGGAGACGTGGAGGCGGGTCTGGCCATCGCGGAAATGGTGGCCTCCATGTCCAAGCCCACCGTCTCCCTGGTGCTGGGCGGCGGCCATTCCATCGGGGTGCCCCTGGCCGTGTCCGCGAGGCGGTCCCTCATCGTCCCCTCCGCCACCATGACGGTCCATCCCGTGCGGATCAGCGGGACGGTGGTGGGCGTTCCCCAGACCTACTACTACTTCAGCCGGATGCAGGAGCGGATCCTGTCCTTCATTTGCGCCCATTCCGCGGCGTCCGAGGAGACCCTGCGGGACCTGCTCCTGCGCACGGATCAGATCGCCACGGACGTGGGCTCCATCCTGGACGGCAGGGAGGCCGTGAAGGTGGGGCTCATCGACCGGGTGGGAGGCCTCAGCGACGCCCTCTCTGAGCTGCGCGCCATGATCCGGGATGACCGGGAAGGCGGCGCGGGTCCCGGATCGGAGAAAACCGGAGAGACCGACCCGTCCGATCCAGTCGGACCGCGGCCGTAAAAAATCAGCTTCATCCCGCATATTTCCGGACCGGACGTTTTACGCCCGGTTTCTTTTGCGTCCGGCGCTCTTTTTTATCCCACGCTCTTCCTTTTTCGGGGGATTTATGATACAATAAGGCAAGTGAAACAACCTGAATCCTCCCAAAAAGAAAGGAGCTTCCCATGCTGAAAGGCATTTCTCCCATCATCTCCCCCGAGCTGCTCATGATTCTCGACAAAATGGGCCACGGGGACGAAATCGTGTTTTCCGACGGCAACTTCCCCGGCGAGAGCATCGGGCACATCGTCCTGCGGGCGGATCCCGTGGGCGTTCCGGAGCTTCTGAAAGCCGTTCTGCCCCTCTTCCCCCTGGACGCCTACGACAACAACGTCTACCTCATGGACAAGACCGAGTCCGACCGGGACCTGGAGATCCCCATCTGGGACGAGTACCGCGCCATCGTGAAGGACCACACCGACAAGGAACCCGTGTTCCTGGAGCGGTTCGCCTTCTATGAGAGAGCGAAGAAGGCCTACTGCGTGGTGGTCACCGGCGAGCGGGCCATCTACGCCAACGTGATTCTGAAAAAGGGCGTGGTGAAATAAGCATGGCGGACAAGAAGGACGAAATCATCTCCATGCAGCTGGATCTGATCCGGCAGATGACGGAGAACAACATCCGCCGCCTCTCCGACGACATCTGGGGTCCCCAGCGGGAGGCGGCGAGGAAGCAGGCCGGGACGAAAACCGGAACCTCCGGAAATCCGAAGAAGAATGAGCCCCTGGATCCCCCCATCCTTCCGAACCTTCTGAACAACGGGAACACCGGAGCCGGAGAGAGCGGAGACAACCTCACCAAGGCCTCCGACGGAGGCGACGGAGCGGCTCCCGCCGAAACAGAGGAGGACATCCCTCCGGCCGAGTCCATGGACGATCTGAAGGCCGAGCTGGACTCCTACATAGGCCTCGGCGAAGTCAAGCGCGAGGTGAAGAACCTCATCAACATGGCCACGGTGTACAAGCTGCGCCGGGACAACGACCTGCCCACCGCCGACATGTCCCTGCATATGGTCTTCTCCGGCAATCCCGGCACCGGCAAGACCATGATCGCCCGGTTCATGGCGCGGGTCTACCACTCCCTGGGCCTCCTCTCCAAGGGCAAGCTGGTGGAGGTGGACCGCTCCGGACTGGTGGCCGGCTACATCGGACAGACCGCCATCAAGACCGCCAAGGTCTGCGAGTCCGCCGTGGGCTCCGTCCTCTTCATCGACGAGGCCTATGCCCTGACCTCCCGCTCCGAGAACGACTTCGGCTTCGAGGCCGTGGACACCCTCCTCAAGAACATGGAGGATCACCGGGACGACCTGGTGGTGATCGTGGCGGGCTATACCGAGCTCATGGAGGAGTTCGTCAATTCCAACCCCGGCCTCCGCTCCCGTTTCAACAAGTACGTGAGCTTCGCCGACTATACCGGCGAGGAGATGAAGGGCATCTTCGCCCTGAACTGCAAGAAGGCCTGCTACGTGCTGGATGAGGACGCGGAAAAGGAGGTGGGCGAGTACTTCGACGCCGTGTCGGAGGCGCCCGGGGAGTTCGGCAACGCCCGCGGGGTCCGCAATACCTTCGAGAAGATCCTGACCGAACAGGCCAACCGGATCGCCGCCCTGCCCGAGGTCACCCGGGACGAGCTCATGCGCATCACCGTCGCCGACGTCAAAACCGCCCTCTACGGCGAACAGTCAGCCGAACAGCCAGAGGACCGGCCCGAAGTCCCCGCCTCCGACGACGATGAGCCGGAGAAGGACGATCCGGATTCCCCCGAAAACAACGACTGACCCGCCGTTTGCTCTGTTGGTTTTCCATGTGACGGGGAGAAGGCGTCCTGTGGTTTGAGAAAACCGGGGAAAGGACCTTGCCGTTCAGCTTTGCAGTAAAGCTTTCGAAAAAAGCTTTATCT
>CACYWX010000404.1 GCA_902778205.1 uncultured Ruminococcus sp.
ATTGGCAGGTTTCGGAGTAGCTGTCGGTTCCGGCGTCGCCGTAGGCTTTGGTGTAGCAGTAGGCTCCGGCGTGGCTGTCGGTTCCGGCGTCGCAGTGGGCTGCGGCGTTGCGGTTGGCTTTGGTGTAGCCGTGGGTTCCGGAGTTGCGGTAGGCTTCGGCGCCTCTGTCGGCTCAGCATCTTTCACACCCTCGATCTTGACCGTAAACGGCTTCGAGGTAACTGTTGCATTTCCGTTCTTTGCAATGCAGCGGAACTGCCAGTTGTGCATCGCCTTCGTTACCGTGAACCACAGGCGGTAGGTAAGGGCCGTCTTCTTCTCCGTGAAGTTCCTCCAGTCGGAAGAAGCGCTTTCTTTTACCTGCCACTGATAAGTCGAACCGCTTTCCGGGGATACCTCGACGATGAACTGATAGAGCTGGTCCGGCTCGACCGTCATATCGGACGGCTGGGAGAGGATCTTCAGCGTCTCAGAGTGCGGAGCTTCCGTGGGTTTCGGCACCTCCGTGGGTTTCGGTGCTTCTGTCGGCTTCGGTGCTTCTGTCGGTTTCGGAGTTTCCGTCGGACGTGCATCCGCGGTCTTTTCCGAATAGAAGTAACCCATGGCGCTGGTTTCGAGGGCCATGTAGTCGTCCGTGGAAACGAGCCCCGCCCGGTCGTTTTTGTCGATGGTCCCGTTTCCGTCCAGATCGGTCACCACGGAGGAGCCGAGGGCGTTCAGCCTGTCGAAGGTCCAGTTTCCGGTCCGGACCGCTTCGTACAGGTCCTCGATCCCGTAGTCCGCGGCCAGATTCTTGTTGAAGAAGGTGACGATGGACCACGCGACGGTGTTCAGCCCGGCGGCGCCGGACGCGAGATACTGCCGACCGACGATCTCCAGCTGCTCGTCCGCGTACTGATACCACCAGGGACGGCTGAAATCGATCCGGTCAAAGCCGTTCATGTCGGTGAGAAGCCCCGCCGAGATCAGCGGAGAGACATAGGAGACGGAGCCGAGGACCATGTCGTAGTCGCCGCTCCCGCCCATCACGCTTCCGGACAGGGCCGTGGAGACGTCCGCCATCCCCGCCGTATAGCCGTTGAAAATCCGGTAGGTCAGCTTGATGTTGTTGTATTCCTCCAGCCACAGGTTCCGCTCGTACACAGCGTCGTTCACAACGTCTCCGGTCTGCTCGGACACATAGAAATCCTGCCACTGCTCGCAGGCCGCAAGGACGTTGAAGTCGACGCCCCCGAAATCCTCCTCGGGGACCGGCGGGGCTGTTTCGGCCTCCGTTTCCTCCTCAGCCCCGGGAGCGGAGGAAACAGGGGCGGAGGACGTCTCCTCCGGCGGGCTGTCCGTTCCCACGCTGCAGGCGGCGAGAGAGAACAGGATCGACAGGGTCAGCAGGACGGCTAACAGCTTCTTCATGAGTTCTTCTCCCTTCTCAATATAAAGATGATACGGATTTCCGAACAGGTGCGTGGAAATATAAAATCCCGTTCCGGTCAGCTATGCGAAGGTCGGGGTTCATCTGCCGTATTCCTCGGGCAGGCATCCGCATCGCCGGAGAAACAGCCGGTTCATGGACTCCGGGGAGGAAAATCCCGCCCGGACGGATACCTCCTTCGGCGACAGCGACGGAGACTCCCGCATGATCCTGCACGCCGTAGAGAACTGCATATCCTGCCGCACGTCGCGGAAGGATTTTCCGTACTGCCTCCGGATCAGCCGCTGGGTCTGCCGCTCCGAAAAGCCGAGACGCCGGGCGATCTGGGACAGCGGGATCCCCGGCTCGTTCAGCAGATTCTCGAGGAGGATGCCGATGCTCTCCAGGTCGGTGGATTCGGCTGCAGCGGCCTGTCGGACCGGTCTGTCTGAGCGGGACTGCTTTTCCGTGCGGAACCGGTTGATGTGGTCGAACAGCAGAAAGACGGCCCGGCAGCAGACGGTCTTCACGTAGCAGTAATCCCGCAGGCTCCCGGTCTCGCTCATGCGTGAAATCAGCCTGAGATCGGCGGTCAGCGCGGCGGGAGGCGTGAAGACGGTGAGCTCTTCCGTCAGGGCCAGGAGCGTGCCGGTGAAATACGCGAAGGCTCCGGCCTCTCCCGGGATCTGTCGGACGGAGAAGGCCAGCGTCAGATTTTCCGCGCCGTCTCCGGTGATCTGAATCGGAAGATGCTCGCGCCCGGGACCGATGATGACCGCCTCCCCGGGGGAAAGCACGACGCTCTTCCCGCCGAAATCGATCATTCCCCCGCCCCGCACCACGAGATGAAGCTCGTAGTACTGATGGCTGTGGGACACGACGGCTTTGTCGGATTGGCTGGCGTTGTGCCAGCGAAAATGATGGATCGTGAAGAGGGCATCCCCGAAATCCATGTTTGTGCGGCTGATATCCAGGTATTCTTTCACCCGCCGGCCTCTTTCCCCTGTAAAATCGCGGATTGGTTTCGTTCCTATTATACACTCCGGGTCCGCGGGAAGTCAACACAAGAACACGACAATTTTCCCGAAAGAGGTCGTGTTTTCCGGTTGACTATCCCGCCGCGGAGCGGTATAATTGTCCCTGAACGCATTTCCGGCATCAGGGGAGACCCCTATGAAACATTCCTCCAATTTCTTTCTGCTCTGGCTCCGCGACGGGCTGTACTGCCTCGCGACGACCCTTTCCTCCGCCTCCGTTCTCCAAGCCTTCTTTCTGAAAATGGGCATGGAGAGCGGGACGGTGAGCTACTATACCTCCTTCACCCAGGCGGTTTTTCTCGTCTTTTCCCTTCTGTTCGCGGGCGCGGCGGACCGGTGCCGGAGAACGAAGCGGACGGCGACCCTGCTGTTTTTCGCCAACGCCGCCGCCCTGCTCCTTCAGATGATCCTCTGCCTGCTTCCGGACAGCCCGGCCCTGTTCTGCTTCGCCGCCTTCGCGGTGGGAGCCCTGATCAACGTCAGCAACACCGTCCGGGTGGTCTTCGAGTACCGGATGATCTGCGAGGTCATTCCGGTGGAGCGGTATTCCCTGTATTCCTCCGTCAGCGGGATCGTCTGCGGCGTGGCCGGGATCCTGCCGGGAGTCCTGCTTCCCCTGATTTACGGACGGCACGACTACACCGCGGTGACGCTGGCTGTCTTCTGCGCCTCCGGGCTGTTCTGTCTGGCGGCCGGCGTGCTCAACGGATGCCTGCGGCTCCTGCCCGGGAAGGAGGAGGACACGGTTGAGATACGGGAAAAAACGGCGTCCTCAACCCGGGCCGTTCTCGGGAGAGCCGATTTCCGCGCCCTGGCCCTGCCCAACTTCATCCGGGGCTTCGGAGCTGGAGTGGTGGCCGTTCTGCCTCTTCTCGCCATGAAGGACGCCGGACTTCCGAAGGAGCAGTCCGCCCTGATCTCCGGGGTGATGA
>CACYWX010000405.1 GCA_902778205.1 uncultured Ruminococcus sp.
GGCGATGGCAGTCCCGTCCCTGACATCGGCCCCGGCTGCTGCAGCGGTGAACGCAGCGCCGCCCGAAGCGCCCGAGGGCTATGCGGAGGACAGCAGTTTCACGCCGATCCCGATCACCCTGGACGGGACCGTGGACGAAACAGAGACAGCGGCTTGGTTTGCGGCCTTCGCCTCCCAGGAGGCGGTGGACGATGACGGCAACCTCTATTACTACTACGTTGTAGAGAGGGAGCCGGTTCCCGCGGGCTACCGGATTGAAAGCTACTCCTACGATAACGGGGAGCCTCTGGCCGGAAGCGGCACCGTCACGATCACCAATGTAAAGAATAAGACAGGTTCGCTGCAGATCACGAAAGCGGTCACTGTGGACAGGCATGCGGTCACGGATGCCAACAGGACCTTTGCTGACGGGACCTATACATTCAAGGTTGAGAAACTGAGTGAGGACGGAACTGCAGTCGAAGCAGACTATGGCACTGTCACCATTACGATCGAGAACGGCGTGGCAGCGAGCGAGGTCCTCCATGAGCTGCCCATCGGGACATACCGTGTGACGGAGAACGCCTCTGATAACGGTACGGCCCTGGCCGGCATCAGCGGGGGGACAGCAGATGTAGCGAACCGCACAGCAACGATCGAGGTGAACGAATTCGCGACCGCGGAAGCACCGGTGCAGGTCACTTTCACCAACGACCTCACGACCATCAAGCTCAAAGTCACCAAACAATGGGGCGAGAGCGGGCATGACACCGATGAGATCACGTTTACGCTGAAGCAGCGTGCCTTCGTCGAGACGGACGGAAACAGGAACTATATCGGCGATCCGGTCGATTATTCCGGGACTTATACACATACGATCACCGGCAGCGGAACGGTGACGATCGAGGGACTTCCGGTGTCGGGAGACCGCGACGGGCAGAGAGTATTCTATGAGTATTTCGTCGAGGAGACCGTCATCGAAGGCTTCGATACTTCGTATATTCTTAATGAAGACGCTGCAGGCGGAGACGAGCAGGAGTGGCTGATCATAAATACTCCGGTATCGGACGTAAAGGAAACGACGGAGATCAATGTTACTAAAGCATGGGAAGGCCCGGAAGGAGCGGATCATTCCTCCGACAATATTACCTATAAGGTGACGCAGACTGCCATTCCGACAGATTATGTGCCGATCACGATCGTCCAGGTCAACAGTGACGGAACTGTATATGGTACACCCCATAAGTTCTATGCGAAGAGGAACGAAGCCTTTGCTGTAGACCTGTATACGAAGCCGGGCGGAGAAAAACATGATTTTAAGCTGTCGAAATTCCGCATCGAAGGAAGTAATGAGGTTCAGATCGGTGAGACTGTAACCAAATACTTTACCACGACATGGGGAAGGGAAACGATTCCTGCATCCGAAGTGGTCCAGCCTCTCGTGGTCAAATTCCAGATGCTGGAGGGCCAGAGCTGGGCAGACAAATCGGATAATAACCGGTGGGTGATCGGCTTCGGAGATAACAGTGCGTACAGTTCTCTCGAGCAGTTGATCGCGGTCTCCCCGGGATCCGGCAGTTCCACGGTCAGCAACAGTTTCATCATGTCGGAAAATGAAACCGCAAGAGTCAACGAAACAGGTGTGGCGACCTTCGGACTGATCGACAGCAGTGTTTCCGACTGGGCATCCAGGATCACAGACCTGCCGCTCTACGATTTCGTCGGACAGGGAAGTGAGGGACAAGGCTACATTTACTCCTATGCGGTTGAAGAGATCAAGGTAAATGGAGAACCGGTCATCGAGGATCAGACGGACATCTACAACGTGACCTACACCGTCACAGGCAATACGACCGGGATCAAAAACACTGCCAAAGATGATCTGATCAAGATCGATGTCAAAAAGCAGTGGTTAGATCCGGATGGGAATGCAGTAACCGGTGACCTTGAGCCTAAGGCAACTGTATCATTCAAACTGATCCGGACGGCCAAGTATACGCCGGTCGGAACCGCTCCGGCAAAAGACGACAGTGTGCGTTTCATTACTGACGGGGCGAATGAAGACGGGTGCTACATTATTTCCAAAGGATCGGATGCTAAGTGGACTTATCAGTTTACTGATCTTCCGACATCCGGAAAACTCAAAGAAGGAGATCATCTCTACAATGTTTCCTACAGTTACAGTGTCGTTGAGATGACGATCAATAATGCTAGTGGAACAACGGAGAACCCTTCAGACCGCCATACCGTGAGCTACACGATCACAGGTACTACATTTAATGAGCAGGGAGAGCTGCTCACTGGAGAAGGAACGATTACAATTAACAATCAGTCCATTGCAACGTACGAACTTCCTTCCACCGGCGGCCCCGGAACACGACTCTTCACGATCCTCGGCAGCATCCTGATCCTTGGGGCGGGTGTACTGCTGTGGAGGAGACGGAGACTGGTGTAAACGAAAACCAGCGTGAAAAGCCATGCAGCAAAGACAGAAAAAGCTGATCTCAGCGATGGGATCAGCTTTTTTCGTCAATTTGCCACAGGATTGTGTCTGTTCCACCGACAACCGCACAACATCTGGTGGGAAGAAAGAGATGCAAAAATAAATCCGACAAAAACAGTATGCACAGACACATTTTGCATTTACAAAAACCCGTTAAGTCGTTAAAATAAGCGTATTGCAAACGATTGCGTAAATCGGCATTGTCAGATCAGTAAGGTCCGGAAGTCTGTCAGAGGGGAGCAGGCAGCTGGCCTTATTGAATTATGCTTCCAAGATGCCCGTATGATAAGAAAGCCCTCTCGCAGGAGAGGACTTTTTTCGTAATACTGTGATTTTGGACCTGTCCCGGCAGGATGAGAAATGGCTCTGCCGGGGCTTATGTATGCTATGTTCGGCTGACCGCGGATGGAGATGATCCTGCGGCGGCATGGTAACCCGCAGACAAACTTTGCTTCATATCACCAGCGATATTTCTCTTATTGCATAAGCTTCGCAGCAGCACAGAGAAATTGACGGAAAGGGCTTTCTGGCAAAGAGAAATGGATACTCTCATCAGGATACTGACATCTGTCCTCAGGGACAGCAAACATCGAAAACAGTGGAGGATATTCAGCACCGTCATGGCGGCGGTGGTTGTCTTCGTGACCACCTACAGCCTGATCCTTCCGGCGATCACGCTGGAAGAAAATGCTGCCCGGGTGATGGACGGAGTCTCTCTGGAACAGGGGAGCCAGTCTGTCGTGGAGAATGAGGGCGGCTATGAGGATCTCCAGGTCGTGTCGGATGATGAGGATCATTCTGATACCGCTGTCGTATCCGATGACGGGAACGGGGCTGACGGGCAGCAGGCGCCGCTGATCGATACGGCTGCGGCGGACGGGCAGCAGTCCGGGG
>CACYWX010000406.1 GCA_902778205.1 uncultured Ruminococcus sp.
CGAGCGGGTGAAGGAGCTCTCCGCGGAGCTGGTCGTGGTGGGAAATCCCGTGAACATGAACGGCACCGCAGGTCCCCGGAGCGAAAAGTGTCAGGCCTTCGCCAGGGAGCTGGAGGAGCTGACCGGGATCCCCTGCGAGCTGTACGACGAGCGGCTCACCACCGTCTCCGCCCATAAGATCCTGTCCGAGAACAATGTCCGGGGCAAAAAGCGCAAGGCCACCGTGGACGCCCTCTCCGCCCGCCTGATTTTAGAGGATTACCTCACCCTCCGCAGAAACAAGGGCATTCAGCCTTAACGCTCCCTGAACGCACAGCCCCCCCAAATACGACCGGACAACGGAGGTACATGCCATGCGCCGCGCCGGTAAAGCCGCCCTGATTCTCCTCGGCATCCTCGCCGGGCTGATCCTGCTCCTCTGGCTGTTCACAAGCGGCCGGTATACGGAATCCGGCGTCCCCGAACCGGATACGGTGATCGTCGCCGGTCCCGTTCTGAGCCGCCGGCGGTCCGACGGGGAGCTTGATTTCCGCGCCTTCATCCTGTTCCTCCCGGACTCTTCCGCGGGACCCGGACGGCTGCGGATCGTCACGCCCTTCTCCGGAGAATACCCGTTCCGGAGCAGTGAACTGCTGTATTACGACCTCATCTCCCGCCGCGTCGTCCTCTCCTCCCTCGCCTACGATTACGGTGTGACGGAGACGGAATACCGCCGCGGATGAGAGATCCCCATACCCGTTATTCCAACTTCCGAAAGGAGTTTCATAATGAAAAACGCAACCCCCATCAGCTGCTGTGAGCTGAAGAGCTTCGGCGAATTCCACGCGAATGACGCGGTCCGTCAGGCGATGAAGCCTGTGTTCGCCAAGAACAACATGGGCTCCATGGCGTACGTCACCGAAAAGGCCAAGAAGATGCAGTTCTTCTTCAACCATGAGGTGAAGACCATGACCGCCACCAACCAGAAGTCCTCCGGCCGCTGCTGGCTCTTCGCCGCCACCAACGTCCTGCGGGAGATCGTCGGCAAGAAGCTGAACGTGGAGCAGTTCGAGCTGTCCCAGTCCTGGCTGGCCTTCTGGGACAAGTTCGAGCGGGTCAACTACTACATCGAGGCCATCGCGGACACCGCGGCGGAGCCCTCGAACTCCCGCGTGGTGGACTACATCGTCACGACGGGCGTTCACGACGGCGGCCAGTGGGATATGTTCACGGCCATCGTGAAGAAGTACGGCATCGTTCCGAAGTCCGTCTATCCCGAGACCTTCCAGTCCTCCAACACCGGTAATCTGAACCGCCACATCAACAACTACCTCCGCGCAAAGACCCCGGAGATCCGCCGCCTGGCAGACGAGGGCAAGTGCGACGAGCTGGCCGCTCTGAGAACCGAGATCCTCGAGAAGACCTACTCCTTCCTCTGCGCCTGCTACGACGTTCCCCCGACGGAGTTCGACTTCGAGTATCAGGACAAGGACAAGAACGTGATCGTGGAGAAGGGCCTGACCCCGAACGCCTTCCGCGAGAAGTACATCGGCGACTATCTGGACGACTACGTCTCCATCGTCCACGCGCCCACGGCCGACAAGCCCTACGACAAGCTCTACACGGTCCAGTATCTGGGCAACGTGGTGGGCGGCGCTCCCGTGCGTCACCTGAATCTGGAGCTCTGCGAATTCAAGCGTCTGGTGGCCGAGCAGATCAAGGATGGCGAGATCGTCTGGTTCGGCTCCGACTGCGGCAAGTTCTCCGACGGCGAGCGCGCCTGCTGGGACGTGGAGCAGTACAACGAGGACCTGATCACCGGCTTCGACACCGCCATGTCCAAGGCCGACATGCTGGACTACCACGTCAGCGCCATGAACCACGCCATGTGCCTCACCGGCGTGAACATCGACGAGAACGGCAATCCCAACCGCTGGAAGATCGAGAACAGCTGGGGCGACGGCGGCGCGCACGGCGGCTATCACATGGCCTCCGACGCCTGGTTCGACGCCTACGTGTTCCAGGCCGTAGTCAACAAGAAGTACCTGGGCGAGAAGGCCGCCCTGCTGGATCAGGACCTGATCGAGCTGGAGCCCTGGGATCCCATGGGGTCTTTGGCAGACTGACAAGTCTGACAAAGCAGACTGACAAGTCTGACAAAGCAGACTGACAAGGCTTACAAGGCAGACTGTAAAATCCCTCATATCGCGCGGAGGAGCTTCCGAAAATGGAGCTCCTCCGTTCTGACGTATGGGGGATTTTCCTCTCTGAAATCCGGCGTTCAAAAGCTGTTCGTTCCCCCTCATCCGGCCCGATGGGCCACCTTCCCCGCCCGGGGGGGAAGGCTTACGTACGTGCATCCGTTATGGAAGACAGCGTCCAACCGGTTTCGGCCGCGCTTTGTTAAGGCATCTCCGTCCGCGAAAAAGCTGTCATAGTATGAACACAAAAATCCTCCAATATCGCGCGGAGGGGCTTCCGAAAATGGAGCTCCTCCGTTCTGCCTTGAGTTATTTTTGATCGGGTTCCGCGGTCTTTTCCTGATACAGGCGCATGAGCCAGGCCACGCACGCCGCCTCGTCCGTCTCCCGGATCGGCATCCCGTACGCCTGCATGACGGCGCGGTCGTTGGCCTGATGGGCCTTCAGAAGCTCCGGCGGCATGGTCAGCGGGTCGTACAGGTCGGCGAGGGAGGAATCCGGATACAGGGCCCGGGCGTCCAGAATGGCCTGCGCGGTCTGTTCGATCTTCTCCTTCTGCGCCGGTGTGGGATCGGGCCAGGGGAAGTTGTTGTAGACATCATTTACAGTGTAACTATAATCGCTCTTTAATCTACAACATATAGTTCGCATCCAAGACATATGTACATTTGACTCAAGGATTCCGAAATGATACAAATCCCCATCGGGCATTATCCGAACTTTATCACTGCACAAAACACCATCATCCATGTAACCCATGGGAATATATCTTCTTCTCTCGGATGAAACTTGCGGGATCACCAAAAATGAACCAGTTGGCATATTTGTCACATGAAACTTTGTTGGCGTCTCTGCTATTTTTCTTGTTCCAGCGCTTGTGCTTGCCAATCGATATTTTTTGACCTCTTCCACAATTCTCATACATTCCGGCATACTACGTAATTCAGAAGGAGCGCAATCCCCTAAATATAAGCAATAACGCGGTTTGCGATTGATAAATTCTCTAGCTCCATACCAAGGATGAAAATACTTGCTGGCCTTCTGCTCTTTTGCAAGGAATTCTTTCATCTCAGCTTCATCAAATAGATAGTATCCACCGTCTACCGGTTTGTTTCCGATACCTATTTCCGGCACATTGCACAAAGGCTTATTTCTACTTTCAACAAACACATTTTCAGCATCTATTA
>CACYWX010000407.1 GCA_902778205.1 uncultured Ruminococcus sp.
GCTCTGCCAGCTCGTCGGCGAATTCCTGCGCCTTCTCAAACAGACCGTCCTTCGTCACCAGCGCGCAGAGCAGCTCCCCCGTGGCGAAGCCCTTCCGGACCATCACGTGGCGCAGAGTCCCACGCCGTCCGTCCCAGACCTTCAGCCCGTAAGGCTCGATCAGCTTCCGCACCGTCCGGGCCACCGAGGCCAGCTCCGGCGCCTCCATGGGACAGCGGTCCACCCGGGTCAGCCCTCCGTCCGAGGACCGGTACAGCCCCATGTTGATCCGCCCGCCGTTGTACTGGAAGAGATACTGCGCCTTGTTCCGGTAGCCGAGGGGACGCTTCCCTTCCTCTCCTCCGGGAGACGGCAGGATCTCCTCAATATGTCCGAACCGCTTCAGCAGGGCGATCTCCCGCTTCATCTTCAGGGACAGCTCCTCCTCGTAGTCCAGATTCAGCGTCTGACACGCACCGCATTTCCCGAACGCCTCGCAGCCGCACCCGGATTTGTCCTTCTTCATCTCAAACCGCCTCCCGCGCAAAGTCTGTCATCTTCAAAAAAAGCCGGAACACCGCCCGGCTTCTGTGTTTGTTTGTCATGCAAGCGCCGCGGCCACCCGGCAGAAATCCTCCGCCGACAGCCGCTCGCCCCGGATGTCCGCCCGAAGTCCGCAGGCCTCCAGAGCCGCCGCCGTGGCATCCTTGGGATATCTCGCCGACAGCGCGTTCACCAGCGTCTTCCGCCTCTGCCCGAAGGCCAGCGAAATCAGCCCGGATACCCGCTCCGCAAAGCTCCCGAGCTCCTCCGGATCCTCCGGCGCGTCAGGGTATACCTCCCGGATCCCGCCGTGGGGCACGATCCCGACCACCGCGGACGACACCTTAGGAGCCGGCAGGAAATTCCCGGGTCCCACGTCGAACAGCTTTTCCGTCCGGCACCGAAGCGCCAGAGACGCGGAAATCGATCCGTAGTCCGCCGATCCCGCCTCAGCCGCCAGACGCCGCGCCACCTCCAGCTGAACCATCACCGTAAAGGCGGCGAACGGAAGGGGCTCGTTCGAAGGAAAACCCTCGACAAGCTTCATGATCACCGGCGTGGTGATGTAGTAGGGCAGATTGGCGCAGACGCTCACCGTCCCGCCCTCAGCCAGCAGATCCCCGAACCGCTCCGAAAGGAACGACGGCAGATCGAGCTCCATGAAATCCGCCTCCACCACCGATACGTTGGGATAGTCCACCAGAGCCTCGCCCAGGAGCGGAATCAGCCCCCGGTCGATCTCCACGGACACCACCCGGTCGTATTCCCGGGCCAGATACTGGGTCAAGGCACCCACTCCGGGTCCGATCTCCAGAACGCCGGCGGGCCTGTCCCCGGGAGCGTATGACCGGGAGCAGGCCGCGATTCTCTGCGGGACAGCCGCGTTCACAAGGAAATTCTGACCGAACCCCTTCTTCGGCGCCAGTCCGTATTTGTCCAGAAGTCCCCGGACCACGGACATGGAACAGAGCTCCATACCTTACCGGATCACCGTCACCGCGTAGCCCACCGTGTATTCCTCGTCGGGCTTCGTGGTCTTGTGGTACTTCTTGCTCTTGGCGTCGGTGGTTTCCGCCACGTCCGCCGGAAGTCCGTTCCAGGGCTCCAGGCAGATGAACGGGGAGTGCTTGTGGTCTGGCGTCCAGAGTCCCAGGGCGTCGAAGCCGTCGAAGTCGAAGCGGAAGCCCTTCTTCGTCTTCCGGGACAGCAGGCTCACGGACTTCACCGGCAGATCCTCCAGGATGATGGCGTCGTTGTCGTAATCGGACCAGACCAGGGGCAACTCGTTGGTCCCCTTCAGGATGTTCAGCTTCGGCACCTCGGCGTTCATATAGCCGTCCTTGGTGATGGAAGCCGTGCAGCCTTCGGCGTTCTCAAAGAACAGGCTGTAGTCCTCGAAGCCGCCGTCCTCCGCGGTCAGGGGGCAGTTGAAGCCCGGGTGTCCGCCGATGCAGAAGGTCATCTCGTTTCGGTCCAGGTTCTTCACGGTGAACCGCGCGGAAAAGCCTCCCTCCGTCAGCTCGTATTCCGCCTTCAGGGAATAGCAGAAGGGGAACATCTTCAGAGTCTCCTCGGTCTCCCGCTGTTCCAGAATCACCTTGGTCTTCCCGATGAACACGGGCTCAAATTCCCGCTTCCGGGCGATGCCGTGCTTGGGCATGGGATAGTCCACGCCGCCAAAGCCGATCAGGCCGTCCTTGGCGGAGCAGCAGACCGGGAACAGGATGGGCGCCTGCCCGTTCCAGTGTGCGGGGTCTCCCTGCCATACGTACTCGATGCCGTCCCGCTTGTAGGAGATCAGCTCTCCCCCGTAGGTCCGCACAACGGCGGAAGCATTGCCGTTCGATAAAGTGATGGTCATCGTCGTTCCTCCGAATCATAATCCGGTTCAGACCGGTATCAGAATTCCAGCTTTTCCGCCAGGTAAGCGTCCACCTGGTCGATGGGCATCCGCACCTGCTCCATGGTGTCCCGGTCGCGCACCGTCACGCAGTTGTCCTCCACGGAGTCGAAGTCGTAGCAAATGCAGAAGGGCGTGCCGATCTCGTCCTGACGGCGGTACCGCTTGCCGATGGAGCCCGCGTCGTCAAATTCCACGTTGTACTTCTTGGACAGAGCCGCGTACAGCTCCCCGGCCTTGTCGGACAGCTTCTTGGACAGAGGCAGCACCGCGGCCTTCACGGGAGCCAGGGCAGGATGGAGATGCAGGACTACGCGCACGTCGTTCTTCTCCGGATCCACCACCTCTTCGTCGTAGGCGTCGCACAGGAAGGCCAGCGCCACGCGGTCCGCGCCGAGGGAGGGCTCCACCACGTAGGGGATGAACTTCTCGTTGGTCTCCGCGTCGAAGTATTCCATGGACTCGCCGGAGACGGTCTGGTGCTGGGTCAGGTCGTAGTCCGTCCGGTCCGCGATGCCCCACAGCTCGCCCCATCCGAAGGGGAACAGGAACTCGATGTCCGTGGTGCCCTTGGAGTAGAAGCACAGCTCCTCCTGATCGTGGTCGCGGAGGCGGATGTTCTCCTTCGTCATGCCGAGGGAGTAGAGAAACTCGGCGCAGTAGTTCCGCCAGTAGGAGAACCACTCCAGGTCCGTGCCGGGCTTGCAGAAGAACTCCAGCTCCATCTGCTCGAACTCGCGGGTCCGGAACACGAAGTTGCCGGGGGTGATCTCGTTGCGGAAGGACTTGCCGATCTGCCCGATGCCGAAGGGGAGCTTCTTCCGGGTGGTGCGGGCCACGTTCTTGAAGTTGACGAAGATGCCCTGGGCCGTCTCGGGACGGAGGTACACGGTGTTGGCCGAATCCTCGGTGACGCCGATGAAGGTCTTGAACATCAGGTTGAA
>CACYWX010000408.1 GCA_902778205.1 uncultured Ruminococcus sp.
CGGGAGCGGTGTTCTGGCTGACTTTCGGCGTGTGGAGCGGTTATCTGCGGAGAGGAGGCTCCGGCATCCTCATTCTGGTGCTTTATACGGTGCTGTACGCGCTGATCGGCGGCGTCACGGCCCTCATCCGTCAGCTGAAAACCGGCTCCGACGACCGCGGAAAGCCCTATCAAAGCATGATGAAGGGGAAGGAGCCAGAATACCGCAGTCAGTTCTCCTCCGGGGACAGTGACAGAAAGGGCGGACGCTGATGGAGCTTTCCGTCATCGCCCGGATCCATACGGATTTTCCGCAGAAATTCGGCCTTCCCCGCCAGAGCGGACTGGTGAAGGAGCTGAAGGGCGTCATCCGGTTCGAGGAAGAATTCCGGTCTCCCGACGCGGTGCGCGGACTGGAGGAATTCTCCCATATCTGGCTCCTCTGGGGATTTTCGGAGGGCTTCGCCTCGGGACACCGCGACGGATCCCGCCCCTTTTCTCCCACGGTCCGTCCTCCAAGGCTGGGCGGCAACGAGCGCGTGGGAGTCTTCGCCACAAGGTCCCCCAACCGTCCCAATCCCGTGGCCCTGTCGGCGGTACGGCTGGACCGGATCGACGCGGACGCGCCCGGAGGACCTCTGCTGTACGTGTCCGGGATCGACATGACGGACGGGACGCCGGTTTACGACATCAAGCCCTATCTGCCCCGGACGGACAGCATCCCGGAGGCCGTCGGCGGCTTCGCGGACCGGGTAGCCGGGGACAGGCTGGCGGTGGTCCTGCCGGACGAATGCGCCGCTCCTCTGTCACCGGATCAGCGGGAAGCGCTCACGGCTCTGCTCCGGTCCGATCCCCGGCCGTCCTATCAGCGGGACGAGGACCGGGAATACGGGTTTTCCTACGCCGGCTTCGACGTCCGCTTCACGGTCCGGGACGGGACCGCTTTTGTGAAGAGTGTCGCGCCGGAGAAGCAATCGTCGTCATAAACAGAAGCGCGGACGGATCGTACAGTCGGATCCGCCCGGCGTTTTTTGCTTAACGGGATATGCCCGGGATTATTCCAGGATGTTCGAGGTGATGTAGTCCACGCCCCATCCGATCAGGGTTTCCGCCTTTTCGGGATCGTCCACGGTCCAGCAGTTGACGAGGATCCCGCGGTCGTGGCAGGCCCGGATTCTCTCCTCGGTCAGCGCGTTCCAGCCGATGTCCAGATCCATCTTTCTCTCCTCCAGCATGGCGGGCAGGTCGTCGTTCCAGCCGCCCGACAGGAACTGGACGGTCTGCTCCGGTCTCACCTGACGGACCAGGTCCAGATTGGCGATATTGAAGGCGATGAACACCGTGCTGTCCAGATAGCCGTCGTAGATGTCCAGGATCTCCCGGATCTCGTCCAGAGTGAAATTGGATTTCAGCTCGGGGACGCAGACCTTGCCGTATTTCTCGCAGATCTTGCGGTATTCGGCGGGCGTGCAGAGGCGGATCTCGGCCCGGTCGCTCTTCCCGTCCGTATCCCGCAGACGCAGGGCCCGGAGCGCGTCGAAGGTGGACTTTTCGATCACAAGATCCGTGTCGCAGATGCGTCCCGTTCTTCCGTCGTGATTGCACATGTACTGCCGGTCGATGGTTCTCCAGATGTCGGTCTCAACGCCCCAGTAGGAGCGGTTCCCGGCTGCAATGCACGCGGCGGCGGTGTTCTCGCATTCGAGTCCGCTGACGCCGCGGTGCGCCACCATTTTCGTGTTTCCATGGTCCGGGATCCGTACGGTATCGCTTCTCATGTCAGAGCTCCTTGTTTTCGGGTCGGTACCCGTATTTGCATGGACATTGTATCACAAAACCGCCCCGGAATCCACCCCCCGGACAAAAAAACTCTTGCAATCCCTCCCCCGCGGGACTATAATGAAGCCGTAATCCATCCTCAGTCTGAGAAGGAGGAACCCGTCATGACCGTGATCCCCTGCTCCACCGGATTCGAGCGGCCCGCCCGTCTCCGGGACGAAACCAGACGATTTGCCCTGGAAAGCCTGAAGGGAAAATACGGGGACGAGGCCCGATCCCATCCCGCCGTGGATCTGGACGGGATCCCGGAGTTCGACAGCCTGTCCCCGGACGAGCGCTGCGCCCTGGCGATAGAAGCCATTGCCCGGGACTGTCCGCTCCGCTTTGTGGACGGCGAGCTTCTTACGGGGTCCGCCACCCTGGGAGCCGCCATCGACCATGTGATCCCTGCCTTCCGGGGAGGACGGGCGGTTTTCTCAAGCGTCAGCCACGTGACCCTGGGCTTTCAGAAAATCCTCGCCCTGGGGCTGGACGGCATGGAGGCGGAGCTCGAACGATTCGCGGACCTTCCCTATACAGCGTATCTGAAGCGCGCGGCGGAGGCGTTCCGCGTCTGGCACGGACGGATCCTCGGGGAGGCGCGGGCGAGAAATCCCCTCTGCGCAAAGCTTCTGGAACGGGTCCCGATGAGACCGGCCGAAACCTTTCACGAGGCCGTTCAAAGCCTTTGGCTGACCTTTGCCTTCACCCGGCTCACCGGCAACTGGTCCGGCATCGGGCGGATCGACGAGATGCTGGGTCCGTATCTGGAGCGGGACCTCTCCGAGAGGCGGCTGACTCTGGCCGAAGCCCGGGAGATCCTCGCCCACTTCTTCATCAAGGGCTGCGAATGGATCGTCTCGGATACGCCCGTCGGCTCCGGGGACGCTCAGCATTATCAGAACATCGTGCTGTCCGGCGTGAACGCGGAGGGGCAGGACGTGACGAACGCCGTGACCTGGCTGGTTCTGGACGTGGTCGAGGAATTGGGCATTTCCGACTATCCCATCACCGTCCGGCTGAACCGGAATTCGGATCCCCGCCTGCTCACCCGGATCGCCGAGGTGGTCCGGTACGGCGGCGGCATCATCGCGGTATACAACGAGGACCTGATCCTCTCCTCCCTGACCTCCGCCGGATATCCCGTGGAAGAGGCGCGGCGGTTCGCCAACGACGGATGCTGGGAGGTGCAGATCCCCGGGAAGACCTACTTCATCTACGGTCCCTTCGACGGCTACACCCTGCTCATGCGGGACGTGCTGGGACTGCCGGATCATCCGCGCCATTTCGACCGCTATGAGGATCTGTGGGACGCCTACGCCGAACGCCTGCGCTCCTGTGCCGACGAGGTGTTCCGGGGTGTGACGTCGGGCCGGGGAGCCTTCGACGAGAGCGGAGTGTGGGTCTGGAAGAACAGCGGTCCTCCCTGCCCGGTGATCTCCCTCTTCACGGAGGGATGCGCGGAGCACGGACGGTCCTATTACGAGGGCGGGCCGGTCTATACGGTCTTCTCGCCCCACATCGGAGGCGCGCCGGACGCCGGGAACAGCC
>CACYWX010000409.1 GCA_902778205.1 uncultured Ruminococcus sp.
AGTCCCGGATGTCCAGGGGCGTGGTGGCGGTGATGTTGGCGGCGAAATAGGGCTCCGCGCCGATCAGACGGCAGAAATCCACAAATTCGTGGGTTCCCACGGCGTTGGGCTCCAGACGTCCGTCGTCCCGGTACCACCAGTTGATGCGGGTGGGGCGGCTCTCACGGGGTCCGATGCCGTCCCGCCAGTTGTAGATCTCGGCGAAGCAGCCGCCGGGCCAGCGGATCACGGGCGCGTGGATCTGCCGCATTTTCTCGATCAGCTCCAGCCGCAGTCCGCGGATGTTGGGAACGGGGGAATCCTCTCCCACCCAGATCCCGTCGTAGAAGACGCCGCCGATGTGCTCGGTGAAGTGGCCGTACAGCTCGGGCTCCACACGGGCGATCCGGTCGTCGCCGTGGACAGTCAGGTGAAACATGGCGCCTCCTTATGCGATCAGGAAGAACTTGACGATGAACAGAAGGGAGATCACGTAGGTCAGGACGGATACCTCCTTCGCTTTTCCGGTGGCCACCTTCAGGACGGTGTAGGCGATGAGGCCCAGACCGATGCCGTGGCCGATGGAGCCGGAGATGGGCATGGCGATGAGCATCAGGGCGACGGGAAGCAGCTGGCTCATGTCGTCCAGATCGATCTTCTTCAGCCCGGCCAGCATCAGCACGCCCACGTAGATCAGGGCGGCGGAGGTGGCGGCGGCGGGGATCAGGGCGGCGATGGGCGCGATGAACATGCAGAGCAGGAACAGGACGCCGGTGGTGAGGGCCGTCAGTCCGGTCCGCCCGCCCGCTTCCACACCGGAGGCGGATTCGATGAAGGTGGTGACGGTGGAGGTGCCCGTGACGGATCCGGCGACGGTGCCCACGGCGTCCGCCAGCAGAGCCTCCTTCATCTGGGGCATCTTGCCCTCCTTGTCCACCATGCCGGCCCGGGAGGCGGTGCCCACCAGGGTGCCGATGGTGTCGAACATGTCGATCATGCAGAAGGTGATGATGAGGGTAATGGCGGTGAACCAGCCGATCTTCAGGAAACCCGCGAAGTCCAGGCGGAAGAGGGTGGTCTCGGCCATATCCTTGAAGGGAGGCACGAAGGACGCGCCCTTCAGGGACTCAAAGGGATTGATGTGCAGGAACAGGGCTTCCCCGGCCCAGTAGATGACGGAGGCGCAGAGCATGCCGAAGAGGACCGCGCCCTTCACGCCGTAATGGGCGAGGATGACGATGACGAAGAGGCCGATCAGCATGGTGACGACGGAGAGGACCATGACGGAGTAGCCGGAGCCCATGGCATCGCGGGCCACCTTGGGGGTCAGGGCGCCGAAGAAGTCGCGCATGGCGAAGAAGGGGCCGCCGTTCTCGGAATACAGGCTGACGTTGGAGCCGAGACCGATGTTCATCAGCATGAGGCCGATGGAGGGAGCGATGCCCAGGCGGACGCCCAGAGGGATGGCCTCCACGATCTTCTCGCGGACGCTGAAGAGGGAGAGGATGATGAACACCACGCCCTCGATGAAGATGATGACCAGGGCGGAGCGGAAGGACTCCAGATAGCTCATGCCCGTCATGGCGGCGATGTTGCCCACCACCACGGCGAAGAAGCTGTTCAGACCCATGCCGGGCGCCATGGCGAAGGGCTTGTTGGCGCAGAAGGCCATGACGAACATGCCCACGGCGGAGGCGATGCAGGTGGCCAGGAA
This sequence comes from uncultured Ruminococcus sp., assembly GCA_902778205.1. Taxonomy (GTDB): domain Bacteria; phylum Bacillota; class Clostridia; order Oscillospirales; family CAG-272; genus UMGS1696. The sequence continues at coordinate 1,694 of CACYWX010000409.1, forward strand.
CACGCCGTTCCAGAGGTTCTGGCCCTCGGCTCCGAAGCCCGTCAGCAGATTCGGGTTCAGGGCGATGATGTACGCCATGGTCATGAAGGTGGTGAGACCGGCCAGCAGCTCGGTCCGGACGGCGGTGCCGTTCGCTTTCAGCTTGAAGATTTTTTCCATTTGATTGATCCCGCAGTGCCTTTCTAAAAAAAATGTATCGTGGGGTATCAGTTGCCGCCTTCGTCCAGGGCGATGTAAGCGTCGATGATCTTCTGGAAGGTCTTCTGAGCCACCTTGTCCTTGGCGCGGTAAGCGGATTCGGAGTCGTTGGAGTTGACGGACACCAGGTTCTGGATGACGAAGGCCATGCCCCAGTCGCCGCACATGTAGCCGAAGTCGAACACGCGGCTGTTCATGAGCATATCCAGCATCTCGGCGGATTCGGTGTCACGGGAGAGCTTGACCTTGAGGGAAGTGTCGTAATAGGCGGGGACCACCTGCTTCCAGGTCTCGGCGTTGAGGGCCTCCAGAATGATGGACACGGATTCGGGATCCGTCACGGTGATGGGCACCAGCATGCCGCCGTGCGCGCCGTCGGACATGGTGTAGTAGGAGACCTGCTCCTCGTCGAATTTGGGATAGGGGATGATGCCGAAGTCAAAGTCCAGCTCCCGGTAGCCGGACGCGCTGTTGAAGAGTCCGGTATAGCAGAGCAGACGGTTTCCGGTCCAGGCTTCCCAGCCGGTGCCCCAGCCCTGGGTGTAGCCGCCGGGGGATTCCCAGTAGAGGGCGTTGAGCTTCTCCACGATGGCGTGGGCCTTTTCCCGGTCGAAGGTCATCTGGGGGACGCCCTCCCCGTCCAGGGTAAAGAGCGGATTGTTGAAGGCGTACTGATAGGTGACCACGGCGGAATAGGGGTCGCCGGAGATCGTCAGAAGGTCGTTCTCGTCCTTGACGCCGTTGCCGTCCAGGTCCGTGTAGATGGTGTCGGACAGGGATTTCAGATAGTCGTAGGTCCAGCGTCCCTCCCGCACCACGGGGTAGATGTCCTCCAGGTTGTAGGAGGCGGCGATGTCCTTGTTGTAGTACATGCAGTAGGTGAAGCGCAGCACGTCCAGATCGAACTCGCCGATCATGACGTAGGCGTGCTTCTTCACGGACAGGGCCTCGGCCGCGTTGCCGATGTACCATGGCTTGGTCAGGTCCACGTGGGGCAGGTCGGTATACCAGTCGTAGTAGCCGCCCTGATAGCACACGGCGGTCTGCTGGATGATCTGGGCCAGGCAGACGTCGTAGGCATCATCCCCGGCCGTGACGCAGCTGCGCATGATGGGCATGGGGTCGCTCTCGTAGTCGGCGGTGAAGGCGATGTTGAAGCGGTCGGCTACGGCGGCGTTCCGGGACACGATGGAGTCGTTGACCACGTCGCCGTTCATCTCCTCGCCGAAGCTCAGATCTGACACGAAGTCATCCCGGTCCCGGTTGAGCACGCGGAACTCCCTGCCGCCCATATCCACCTCGGGCAGCCCGTCGTCCACCTTCTTCCGGGCGTCGGCCTCGTCCTCCTCGGGCGGAGCTTCGTTCTCCTCTGCCGCTCCGGGCGTGACCTCGGGCGACGCGGAGACGGGATCCTCCGACGATCCGGTTCCCTCTTCGCTGCAGCCTGCCAGAGCCACGGGACCTCCCTGCCCCGTGAAGCGGGACCGGAGGTCATATCCATCATGATTATACAAGAATCCGGATGAATTTACAAGCCCCTTCGGAAACTTTGTATAAAAACCGGAGGCTCATGGGGATGAAAAAAGAGGAGCCCGGGGGTTCCCCTTTTCCCGTATGCGCAGCCCCTCTGCTCAGCTTTCCGGACGCGTCGTATCCGTCGACCCGCACCACGGCGGTCATCCGGTATTCCGTATGGGGCTTTACCGGGATGAAGGCGGAGATGGCGCCGTAGTCCATGGATTCACTCTGTATATACGCAACGCCGTTGTACGAGCCGCAGCCGAAGCTGTTCTCCCCGCGCAGAGTCGGCCACCAGTCGGAAGAGGCGATCTCCAGCGCGGAGGTCCGGACTCCGGCGGCGAAAGCGGGAAGCGCGGCGATGAGAAACAGGAGAGTGAACAGGGACAGCGG
>CACYWX010000410.1 GCA_902778205.1 uncultured Ruminococcus sp.
GGTTCGAACCTCCAGACTTTCGCCCTCTCTGGCCTTTTCAACGTATGTGTACACGGTTCTTCTGCTGACATTGAATATTTCTGCCACCTTATCCGCATCCTGAATTTCATTGAACGCTTTTACAAGAATTTCCCGCATTTCCTTGCTCAGCATCTTTCCACACCTCTCCTGCAATCTCTTTTAGATCTATTATACCATGCTTGTCAAGATGTGCGGACTTTTGGGGGGATTGCTATAAGATTAAGAAGGACAAAACACCCGGGGGACCGTGATCCGATCCCCCGGGCAAAAGCGAATGTCTGTCTTTCGGAAAAGCCTTATTCCCCGATCCCCTCCGTCCGCCAGACGAATTTCACCGTTCCTTCCGCACCGTCCGCGAGGCCGGAGCAGGTCTGACAGGACTTCGCCGCTTCGATGAGGGCTTTGAGGCGGTCCCCGGAAACGCGGCTCAGAAGATCCGTCAGTTTCGAGATCCCCTCTTCGTCGAGCGTCACGATCCCGTCCGCAAGACCGTGAGAGCCGTCCCGCAGCTCGGTGATTCCGTCGATGAGCGCGGGAAGGTTCGTGCAAAGCGTGCCCATCCCGTCGTCGAGCGAGACCGCGCCGTCCGATAGCTGCCCGAGCCCGTCTCTGAGAGTTCCGAGCCCGTCCCCAAGCCGTTCTGCGCCTTCGGAAAGCTCTCCTGCGCCGGACGCAAGCTGCGCCATGCCGGTTTCAAGCTCCCCGGCGCCGTCAGTGATACGCTTCGTGCCGTCCTTCAGGGAAGCCGCGCCCGTCCGGAGCTGTCCCGCTCCCTCCGACGCGGAGGAGACGCCGGTGGTATAGGCGAGCAGACCCTGATAGAAGGTGTCGTATCCTTCCAGGGAGGCCTTCAGCGCGAGGACGGACTGTCTGCCGCTCTCCGCCGCCGCGAGCTTTTCCTGCACTTCCGCGCCCTTCATGTTGTCCTCGATTGCCTGTTCGATCTGTGCTTCCGTGTTTTCTGCGACAAGGGCTTTCACCTCCGCCGACTGCATTTGTGCATCCGTATTGGCGGCGATGAGCGCTTTTACCTCGTCCGACTGCATCTGCGCGTCAAGCTGTGCGGCTGCGGCGGCGCCGCGCGGATCACCTGCTCCGCAACCGTCTCGCGAACTGCTTCTTCGACCTTTGCGCGCACCTCTTCCCGCACCGCGGCAGTTACCTTTTGTTCCACTTCGGCCCGGACAGCCTGCGTGACGGCGGATTCGACCGCGCCTCTCTGTCCGTTCACCGCGGCGGTCACCTGAGCGAGCGCAGACCGATAGACGGCCTCCGCATCGAGAGACGCCGCCGCGCCGTCCAGTACCGTGCCGTAGTTTTCGACGGTCAGCGCGGGGACCTCGAGTCCGGCGTTCTCGATCTGTGCCCCGGCAGTCGCGAGAAGCGTCTCGAAGACCTGCCTTGCCCCGTCCGTCAGGCTCGCGCTGTTTCCGTCGAGCGTGTTCAGCCCGTCCGTCAGCGCGGATATGCCATCCGCGAGGGCAGCCGCACCCTGATCGACCTCCGCCGTACCGTCCGCAAGGGCTTTTGCGCCGGCGTTCAGGGTGTCCGCGCCGTCCTTCAGCGTTCCAATCCCTGCGGAGAGCGTGTCCGCTCCGGTTTTCGCAGCTTCCGCGCCGTCCGTGAGAGCCGCCGCGCCGTCCTTCAGCGTTTTTGTCCCGTCCGAAAGCAGGTTTACGCCGTCCGCGAGATCCCCCGATTTGTCAAGGAGCGTGTCCAGCCCCTCTGCCAGGCGGGACGAGCCGTCCTTCAGCCGGTCCATCGCGTCGGTGAGCGCGTCCGCCGTATCCGCGAGGCCGGAGAGATCGGGCAGATTCCCCTCCAGGTCGGCAAACAGGCCCGTCGACGCGGCGGTGAATGTCATCCCGAGGGAGAAGTTCACAGCGTCCGCCGAAACGGTCACGTGATCCGGGATCCGGGGCAGCTCTTCGCCTTCGGGGGCAAGGGAATCGAGCTTCAGCGCGCCGCCGAGACCCGGGAACGCCAGACCGACGGCTATGGTCCGGTCTCCGTCGCCGAGCGCGCGGCCGTTCTCCACCTCCACGTTCGAGAATACCTCGCCGTCCAGAAGGACCGCGGACAGCACGGCGAACGGAACGGGGATCTTCTCCCGCTCCCCGTCGACGGTGACGGTTTCCGTCAGACGGTTCTCATAATCAAACCGGATTGTGACCCGGCCGCTCTTTCCGGCAAGCGCTTCGGGGGAGATCTCCTCCCCGTCGAGGGTATAGGTGACCGAGACGTTTATGGGAAGACCGGCTTCCGCGTCACTTCCGATGACTGCGTCGCCGCGGTAGGTGATGTCCCCGCCGTCCGCCGCCCAGACGATTTCGCCGTCCTCACCGGCCGGGGCGAAGGTCTCGTCCCCCTTGACGTTCTCGATGTTCGTCAAGTTCGATCTGTCGTTCAGCGCCGCCTGTCCCCCGGGGTTGCTCAGGTGGTCGCTGACGATCACGCGGTTCGCCGTCCCGTCCGGGGAGGCGAGGATGTAGACGACCTCATCCTTCCGGGAGACGGCGGCCTCCGGTTTGACTTCATCTACGACAGCCGCCAGAGCCGTTTCCGCCGCGTCCTCCGGCTGACGTTCCGCTTCCGCCGCGCCGACGAGGGCGAGCGCCGCCGTCGAGGTGAGCAGTACAACCGCCAGAGAAGCGGCCAGGAGTTTCAATCCTTTTTCTTTCATATTGCAGAATCCTCCGATGGTTTGTTTTCAGATTTTTCCCGTTTCCGGACCGCCCCCAAGCCCCAGGTCGTATGAAGGATGATCCTGTCAGAGAGCAGGAGCAGGGCGGGCAGGAAGAAAATCACGGCGAGCATGGACACGACGGCGCCCCGGGCGAGCAGCATGCACATGGAGCCGACGATGTCGATATTCGAGTACAGCGCGACGCCGAAGGTTGCGGCGAACAGTCCGAAGCCGGAGACGAGAATGGACGGGATGGAAGAGGACAGCGCGATCTTGACGGCATCCGTGCGGGATGCGCCCCTCGTCCGCTCCGATTTGTACCGCGTTGTCATGAGGATGGCGTAGTCCACCGTCGCGCCAAGCTGGATGGTGCTGATGCAGATGGGCGCGATGAAGGGCAGGCTTGTGCCGAGATAGTGGGGCAGGCCGAGGTTGATGAAGATGGCGAGCTCGATCACCGCGATCAGAAGCACGGGAAGCATCAGGCTCCGCGTCACCAGCAGGATGATCACGAAGATGGCCGCGATGGAGATGGCATTGACCACCGCGAAATCCCGGTCGGTCGTCTCGATCATGTCCTTCATGCACGGGGCTTCGCCGATGAGCATCCCGCCCGCGTCGTACTTCTTCAGGATCGCGCCGAGGGTGTCGATCTGTTCGTTTACGGCGTCGCTGGCGGGGTGATAGGCGGAGTTCACGAGGAGCAGCTCCCATTTGCCGCTTTTGAGGATCGACGTGAGCGACGCGGGGATGATCTCTTCCGGGATCGCCGAACCCACGACGGATTCGAGACCGAGCACCGCCTTCACGCCGTCGACCTGCTCCATCTCCCGGATCATCGAACGCACGTCCTTCGGGCTTGTGTCCGCGTCCACGAGGAGCATGTGGGTCGAAGCGATGTCAAAGCTTTCCTGCAGCTTCGCGTTGGCAATCACAAAGTCGATGTCCTCCGGCAGGCAGTCGGCCATGTCGTAGTAGACCTCTTCGTTCGTCTTCCGGTATCCGTAGTACGCCGGAGGGATCAGGGCGAGGAAGAGGACGAGGAACACCGGGAAAATCTTCACTACCCGGGCGGAGAATGTCTTCATGTCCGGGATGAGGGATCTGTGCTTCGTCTTCTCAAGCGGCTTGTCGAAGAGAAGGATCAGCGCGGGGAGGACGGTCACGCATCCGACCACCCCGAAGAGCACGCCCTTTGCCATGACGATGCCGAGGTCGCGGCCCATGGTGAAGCTCATGAAGCAGAGGGCGATGAACCCGGCGATCGTTGTAACCGAGGAGCCGACGACGGAGGACAGCGTTGCGGACACCGCCTCCGCCATCGCCTCGCCGTGATCGGTCAGGACGGCCTTTTTCTCGTTGTAGCTGTTCCAGAGGAAGATGGAGTAGTCCATCGTCACGGCCAGCTGGAGGACGGCGGAGAGGGCCTTCGTGATGTAGGAGATCTCCCCAAGAAGAAGCCGGTTCGTGCCGAGGTTCAACACGATCATCATGCCGATGGAGGCGAGAAATACGAACGGAACGAGCCACGAATCGAGCAGGAGCAGCATAGCCGCCGTCGCGCAGAGCACTGCGATGGCCACATAGACGGGCTCCTCCTTTTCGCAGAGGTCCTTGAGATCGGTCACCAGCGCGCTCATGCCGGTCACGAAGCACTGCTTTCCCG
>CACYWX010000411.1 GCA_902778205.1 uncultured Ruminococcus sp.
GCATCCGCGCTCACGTGGACCTGCGGAACGAGACCATGCGGTATAAGATCCGCGAGGCCCAGCTCCAGAAGACGCCCTATATGCTGGTGGTGGGCGACCGGGACCGTCAGAACGGCACGGTTTCCGTCCGCACCAGAACCGGCGAGGACAAAGGCGCGGTTCCCGCGGATCAGTTCCTGGCGGACGCCCTGGAAGAGATCCGGACCAAGAAGAGATAAGAACCTGATATAACAGACAACCGGAACCCCGCCGCGGGATCCCGGTTGTTTTTCTATGCTTACTCTCCCTCGCCGGGGCCTTCCGACTTCAGGGCCTCCACGCAGCCGCGGCAGATGTAGTTGTCGCGCCACTGGATGAGGTTGTCCGCCGTGCCGCAGAAGGCGCATCCGGGCTTGTACCGCCGCAGGATGATCCTGTCCTTCTCCGCGTAGACCTCCACCTCGGTTCTGGCCACCAGCCCCGCCTTCAGCCGCAGTTCCTTCGGGATGACGACGCGCCCCAGCTCGTCGATGGTCTTGATGCTGCCCAGTACCTTCATCCGGCATTCTCCTTGAAGTTCAGCAAATCCACGGGCGGAGGAAATCCGGTCCGGACGTTCCGCTCCCCGTGTTTGTCTGCATTATAGCTCCGATCGGCGGAAAAGTCAAGGGGAATCCTGTCCGAATTGGTAAAGAATGGATGAACGTGCGGTAAAAATGGAAGGATTTGGCAAATCGCCGCGAACGGAGGCGTTCGGAAAAATCAGGAAGAATCTGCATAATGCTCCTCGTCCGCGGCTACAATGGAGCAAACGAGGGAAAGGTGAGCGGAGAAGCATGCGCGGGTGCGAAAGAAGGATCTATCACGTGAGGAGCGCGGACAGTCCGTGGTTCGAGGAGGCCTATCTGGTCATCCGGAGAAGGGAAGGAAGAAGACCGGGAGCCGCGTCCACGGGCCGGGATCGGAGCGTCCGTCCGGAAGAATCGGAGCGGCTCCGCCCATCCGCCGGGGGTGGATCCGGGATCATGGGGGAGGTGTCCGAACGGTTCCGCGTGTCCACCGGGAGAGAGGCCGGAACCATGGCGGAGGAGGCGGAGCGGATCATCCGGGAGAGCGCCGAGCGGTATCTCAGGGAAAGACGGCGCGCCCCCATCCGGAGACTGTCCCCGCCGCTGGCCTTCGCCCTGGGAGCGGGATCGGCGTCCTTTCTCATCGGCGCTGCGGTCCTGATCGGAGTCTTGCTGTGACGCCATGGCGAAAGCGACGAAAAGAATCCCGGGGCACGGCGCAGAACTGTGAGACTTGGCGGAGCGTCCCGGCTTGACAGCAGTGGAGTTTTGGTGTATAATATTCTTTGATATTCTGTTCGTGACCGGAGCGGAAGACGGGTCCGACGTCTGGAACCCGGAGCCCCTCTGTCAGGATGACTGCCTGAACGGAACAATATGGACGGCCGGAAATTGCCGGTCGAACCGAATACGGATGTGTCAAGGGACCGCCCGCCGTGCTCAGTCCGCCGCCCTCGGAGGAGCGCGGAGCAACGGGCGTCCCGTCAGCCCCGCGGGGATGATCCCCATTGTCGAACCGTACAGAACGTTTGCGGGGAGCGGCAGTCCGTCACAGTTTCGCGCGGATCGGAGCGCGGTTTGTTTTGTTGTCTGCATGGGAACCGGATATCGTGCTGTTTGATAACTGAAGAAGAGCGGAGCGCTCCGTCAGACGTTGGGAGCGTTCCTGTGTGAGACGAAAGGAAAGAATATGTCAAAGAAACAACACAGCAAAGTCCGCGTCATGATGCTGGGCGGCCTGAACGAGATCGGAAAGAATCTGGCCGTCATTGAATATGAGGACGATATCGTCATCATCGACTGCGGAATCGCGTTCCCCGACGAGGATATGCTGGGCGTGGACCTGGTGATCCCCGACTTTACTTATCTGGAGAAGAACGCGGACAAGGTGCGGGGCATCCTGGTCACCCACGGCCACGAGGACCACATCGGCTCCATCCCGTACCTTCTGAAGCTCATCAACGTGCCGGTCTACGCCACCCGCCTGACGCTGGGGATCCTGGAATCCAAGCTGGCGGAGCACAAGCTGCTGGGGACGGCGAAGCTGGTGACCGTGGCGGCCGGAGACACCGTGAAGCTGGGATGCTTCCGGGCGGAATTCATCCGGGCCAACCACTCCATCGCCGACGCCTGCATGATCGCTCTGCGCACCCCGGAGGGCGTCATCTTCCACACCGGCGACTTCAAGCTGGACGTGAGCCCCATCGGCGGGGAAATGATGGATCTGACCCGCATCGGCGAGTACGGCAGGGAAGGGATCCTTCTGCTCATGTGCGAGAGCACCAACGTGGAAAAGCCGGGCTTCACTCCCTCCGAGCGGCTGGTAGGCGCGTCCCTGGACCACATTTTCATGACCAACACCGACCGCCGGGTCATCATCGCCACCTTCTCCTCCAACGTGCACCGGGTCCAGCAGATCATCAACTCCTCGGTGAAGTTCGGACGGAAGGTTGCCGTCACCGGGCGGAGCATGCTGAACGTGGTGGGCGCGGCCGTCCGTCTGGGCTATATGGACGTGCCGGAGGGAGCCCTGATCGATATTTCCGAGATCGGGCGGTATCCCCAGGAAATGATCACCATCATCACCACCGGTTCCCAGGGCGAGCCCATGTCCGCGCTGTACCGGATGGCCTTCTCGGACCACTCCCAGGTGGAGCTGACCCCGATGGATCTGGTGGTGCTGTCCTCCCACGCCATCCCCGGCAACGAGAAGCTGGTGAGCCGCATTATCAACGAGCTGTACAAGCGCGGCGTCAGCGTGTATCACGACGAGGCGGTGGTCCACGTGTCCGGACACGCCTGTCAGGAGGAGCTGAAGCTCATCCACGCCCTGACCCGCCCGAAGTTCTTCATGCCCATCCACGGCGAGTATCATCACCTGATGCAGCACAAGGAGCTGGCGGAGTACATGGGGATGGATCCCCGGGCGGTGTTCGTCATGGACATCGGCCAGGTGCTGGAGCTGGACCGGGATTCCGCCAGACGCGCGGGCACCGTTCCCTCCGGCCGGATGCTGGTGGACGGCTTCGGCGTGGGCGACGTGGGCAGCGTGGTGCTCCGGGACCGGAAGCATCTGGCCCAGGACGGCCTGATCGTGGTGGTGGCGACGGTGGATCTGGACGAGGCTACCATCGTATCCGGACCGGACCTGATCTCCCGCGGGTTCGTGTATGTCCGGGAGAGCGAGGAGCTCATGGACGACGTGCGGGAGCTGGTGCGCGGCGTGCTGGCGGATATGCTGGACGCGGGCGTCACCGAGTGGACCCAGATGAAGACCACGGTCAAGGACGATCAGAAGACCAAGCGGAAGCCCATGATCCTGCCCGTGATCATGAACGTATAAACGGAAACGGCGCAAACAAAGGAGTGTAAAATGGTCAGACACATCATTCTCTGGAAGCTGAAGGAAACCATGACGGAGGAGGAAAAGGCCGCCGCCAGAGCTGAGGCGAAGCGCAGGCTGGAGAGCCTGAACGGACAGATCGAGGGGCTTCTCAGCCTGACGGTGGTGACGGACCGCCTGCCCTCGTCCAACGCCGACATGATGCTGGACTCCTCCTTCACCGACGCGGAGGCGTTGGCGGGGTATCAGGTCAATCCGAAGCATTTGGAGGCCGCCGGATACGTCCGGTCCGTGGTGGAAGCGCGTCTCTGCCTGGATTTCTGAGATGACCGGGAAGCGCGCGGAGCTCCTCTCTCCGGCCGGGGACTGGAGCAAGCTGAAATCGGCGGTGCTGTACGGAGCCGACGCGGTGTATCTGGCGGGGCGGCAGTTCGGCATGCGGGCGGCGTCCTCCAATTTCGACGGGGACGAGATGATCGCCGCGGTCCGGTACTGCCACAGCCGGGGTGTGAAGGTCTACGTGACGGTGAACGTCATGCCCCATACGCCGGAATATCCTGCGCTGAGGCGCTACATCAGATTCCTGTACGATGCCGGAGCGGACGCGGCCATCGTATCCGACATCGGCGTGGTGATGCTGATCCGGGACGAGGTGCCGGGGCTGGAGGTCCATATTTCCACCCAGGCCAGCGCGGTATCCGCCGAGGCGTGCATGGCCTGGCACCGGCTGGGCGCGAAACGGGTGGTGCTGGCCCGGGAGCTGACCCTTGACGAGATCCGGGAGATCCGCCGGAATATTCCGGATTCCCTGGAGCTGGAGTGCTTCATCCACGGGGCCATGTGCGTGGCCTACAGCGGACGGTGCCTCCTGTCCAACTATTTCACCGGACGGGACGGGAACCGCGGCCAGTGCGCCCAGTCCTGCCGATGGCATTACCGGCCCGCGGATCCCGACGGCGTCATGCGGCTGGATCTGCACGAGGAGCTGCGGGAGGAGATCACCACCGCGGTCCGGGCCGAGGAGGAGCCGAACGGGGAGACCTTCTTCATGAGCTCGAAGGACATGTGCATGCTGGAGCATGTCCCGGAGCTGGAGGAGGCGGGCATTTCCAGCTACAAGATCGAGGGCCGGGTCAAGAGCGCGTACTATACCGCCGTGGTGACCAACGCCTACCGCATGGCGCTGGACGCTTACCGGGCGGATCCCGCGGGCTACCGGTTCGATCCCGGCTGGATGCGGGAGCTGGTGTCCGTCAGCCACCGGGAATACGGAACGGGTTTCTATTTTTCCAAGCCCTCGGAGGACGCGGGCACCGTTCACGAGCACGGCTATCTGCGGGACAAGGCGTATCTGGCGGCGGCCGTGGCGGATGCGGAGGAACCGGACGAAAACGGCCTCTACGACGCCTTGTTCTCCCAGCGGAACAAGATGTTCACGGGGGACAGGGCGGAGCTGATTTCCCCCGGGAGGACCGGGCGGGCCGTGGAGGTGAAGGAGATCCTCTCCCGGAGCGGGGAGCCAATCCCGTCCACGCCGCATCCCGGGATGTTTTTCCGGCTGAAGGTCCCGTTCCCGGTGAAGGCGGGGGACATCCTCCGGGCCGGGGAATAACGATCATACGTGCCGGAGCGGTTCCGGTGCGGGACGGGAGGCATTATGCTGATCGAACTACTGAAGGCGCTGGTCATCGGACTGGTGGAGGGCGTCACGGAATGGCTGCCCATCTCCTCCTCCACCCACGTGGAGCTGGTGTCCGCCCTCATGAAAACCAACTACAGCGAATCCTTCTACAGCGTCTTCGAGGTGGTGATCCAGCTGGGCGCGATCCTGGCGGTCATCGTCTGCTACTGGCGGCGGCTCTGGCCCTGGGCGGAGAAAACCGAGCTGCGGAAGAGGCGGACCTGGGCGCTGTGGGTCAAGATCATCGCGGCGGCGGCACCTGCGGCTCTGGTGGGCTTCCTGATCGACGACTGGCGGGACGAGCACCTGGGGTCCCTGTGGATCCGGGC
>CACYWX010000412.1 GCA_902778205.1 uncultured Ruminococcus sp.
GGAGAGCGGGCGTTTTTGTCCCTGACCCTGCCGTCCCTCGCCGTGCGGATCCTGCTTCTCGGGCTGTCATCCGCGACCGGGCTGATCCTGGCGGCCTGCTTCGGGCATGGGGAGTGCCTGGGGTTGATCCTGCCGTCGCTTGTATTCCTGCTTCTGCAGAGCGGCTTTTCCGCTCTGGCACAGACCGTGCTCCGGCGGAACGAGGCGGTATACGGATTCCTTTTCGCCGAAACGGTGCTGTCCCTGCTCCTGCTCCCTCTGTGGGCCGACGCCGCTCTGCTGTTTCCCGTGCTGGGAACGCTCCGGCTCCTTCTGCCGCCCTATTGGCTCTGGCTGTGTCTGGACCGTCCCGTCCTTTGCCTGGCCGTGTCGATTCCGCTGTGCGCCGCCGGAGGAGCCGTCCTGTACCGGGAGCTGACCCGCCGCGCGCTGAAGATGTGACAAAGGAAAAAGGACCTGCGTCCCTGCTCCGATCCGGAGTGGACGCGGGTCCTTTTTGGTTATATCACAGCAGCTGGCACAGCTCCTTCAGCCGGAGGGCCAGATCGTAGGCGAAAGCGCGGACCTCCCCGAGGGGCGGCTTTTCTCCGGCGGCGGTCTGCTTTCTCCAGGCGAAGATCTTCGCGGTGGGCGGATCCGCCATGGGCACCATGTCGCAGCACTCCAGCAGATTGGCGGCGTATTCGGCGGCCTCGAACAGCTTTTCCAGATCGCTGGGGCGGTAGTCGAAGGCGTCGTCCGTGTACTCCGTCAGAGCTTTTTTCACGGCCTCCACAGCGTGGACCGCGTGTCCCTCCCGGTTGGGCACGGGCAGGACCATCACGTCCCGGTCCCGGCACCGGTAGCACCCCATCATGGCGGCGATGGTGGCGGGATCCCTCACGGTGCCGTCGGGGTAGAATACGCCGTGCTCGGAGTCACACCGTCCGTGAATCATCAGCTCGAAGACGAACCAGCCCATACCGCGCGTCTCACAGGCCTCCAGCACCATGTCGTAGGGATTGGAGCGGGCCAGGCATCCGGTCTCCGTCTGGATCACCGGGAGCCCGCATTTCCGCCCCCATTCCTCCGCCAGATCGAAGTTGGCGTTCATGACGGCGCGGGTGGGACTGTAGTCGTGGAAGGACAGCACGTCGCAGAGGGAGCAGACGGACTCCTCGATCTCCCAGGCCGTGGTGTAGCCCACCGTGACGCTGTGCTCCGGATCGCATTCCCGGATCACGGGGATCATGCGCCGAAGCATGTCCCAGACCCGTTCCGTTCTCGCCTTCTTCTCGCCGGGATCCGCGCATCCGCCTATCCAGTGACAGCAGAGGGGCTCGTTCATGGCGTCCCACATCAGAAGGCCCGGCTCGTCACGAAGGGCGTTCACGGTGTCCCGGACGTACCGCTCCATGGCGGGTCGGCGTTCGTCCGGCAGGGAGGCGGAGTTCTCCCCGTTGCCGTTGAAGAGGATGGGCATCACCCGATACCCGCAGTCATCCGCGATCCGGACGGACTCCTTCAGCCGTCCGAGATAGGCCTCCCCGTCCCGCTCCCAGGCGTGAAAGCTCAGCCAGGTCCTGACAGCGTTGAGATTGACCCGCCGGCCGTAGGACAGCTCCTTCCGCATCTGCGCCTCCTCCGTGAGAAGCCCGTAGTTCACTCCCCGGATCCCAGCGCATTCTTCTTTTGTCATCATGCTTTTCATCCTCCCCGTTCTCCCGGCGTCAGCCGGATTCTGTCCGTATCATATCACAGAATCCCGGATTTGGCAAGTCCCTGAAGAAGGGGAATGCTGCCCCGTCACAGCAGAACAGCCCTTCCGGTTCCCGATGAACGGGCCGTGAAGGGCTGTATATCCGTGTTTCCGGACAAGGGCCGGATTTTCCGCGCCGTACTCTCCGGCCGGAGGAGCCGCTGAGCGGGACATTGAAGTCTGAGGCCGGCGGGAGGCGCTGCGCGTGAAGATCCTTTGACTAAACCTCCAGCGCGTTGTCGGAGCGGAGCAGGACCGCCGTGACGTCCGTCTGCAGATCGCCCGAGGTCTCATATTCGCCGTCGCCCAGGGTCAGCACCACCAGACCGGCGGAACGGAGGGCGTTTTTCTGCTCGTCCGAAAGATGGGCGGCGTAGAAGGGGATCCGTCCCTCCTCAAACAGCTTCCGCTCCAGGATCCTGCCGTATTCCTCCGTGGGTACCGAAACCGTCAGGGGCTTCTGGCGCAGATACCGGGCCCGCTCCTCCGGGGAGACGGACGCCGAGGAGCCCGCGCCGATTCCTTCGTCCGACAGAGCCTCCGTGATGATGCCGCCGCCGGAGATCTCGTAGTCGTCCACGATGACGAACCGGCCGGTGGAGGGCAGAGCCGCCCCGATGTCGAAGGCGATGTCGTGCTCACAGACGAAGGTGCAGTCGGCGATGTCGTGCTTCTTCGCTTCCAGCGCCGCCGTGTTCTTCTCCAGGGAGGAGGCGTCCAGCACCGAATGGATTCTCGTCACCCGGCAGGTGGTCTTGGCCGTGCCGGATTTGATGATGTATTCCTTTCCGACGGTCAGGGGGACCCTTCCCAGCCAGAACATGCTGGCCCGGAACGTGCGCCCCACCTTCGGAGGCTCTTCCCCCGCTTTGCAGGCGATCTCCCCGCGGCGCACGTAGATCTGGGTGGTCATGGTGAAGCCGCAGGACTTTCCGGCCGCGAATTCCGTCGGTTTCCGGGAGGAGTCCGCGTCCATGAACCACTCCTCCAGGGTTTTGACCTCCGTGGTTTTGCCGGAGGGGTAGAAGATGACCCGGTCTCCCGCGCGGAGGGTGCCCGATTCGCAGAGACCCGCCACGATGCGCCGGTCGTCTCCGCCCTCGGTGAACTTGTACACGTCCTCCACCGGGATCCGGAGGGGCAGGGTGTCCTCGTGGTGTCCGCCCTCGAAGAGATCCAGCTGCTCCAGCACGTCGGGACCGTCGTACCAGGGCGTTTTGTCCGAATGGGAGGCGATGTTGTCCCCCTCCATGGCGGAGACGGGGATGTAGCGGGCCGCCTCGATGCCGATGGACCCGAGGAACGCCGTGAAATCCCGGCAGATCCCGTCGTAAACGGATTTGTCGTATCCCACCAGGTCGATCTTGTTGACCAGAACCGCGATCTGTCGGATGCCCAGCATCTCCAGCATGTAGCCGTGACGGCGGGAGTTCTCGCAGATGCCCTCCGCCGCGTCGATGACCAGCAGAGCCGCGTCCGCCCGGGAGGCTCCCGTGATCATGTTCTTCAGAAACTCGATGTGTCCGGGCGCGTCGATGATGATGTACTTCCGCTTTTCGGACTCAAAGAAGCACCGGGCCGTGTCGATGGTGATCCC
>CACYWX010000413.1 GCA_902778205.1 uncultured Ruminococcus sp.
CGAGGGGGAGGAATTCGAGGCGGCGGACCTAACCGGTCTGGACACGGATTTCTTCGCGGGGGTAAGCACCTCTGAGATCTACGACTTCCTGTCCTACGTCCGGAACGGCCGCGGCAATGAGAACCGCTCCATGGCCCGCAAGCTGTCGGCCATCAAGCAGTTCTACAAATACTGCACGTCCCGTCAGCATCTCTTTGAGAACAATCCGGCGTCGGACATCGAAACCCCGAAATCCAAAAGGACCCTGCCGAAATATCTGTCGGTGGAGGAGAGCCTGAGCCTTCTGGACGCCGTAAACGGGGACGCGGAATCGAAAACCCGGGAGCGGGACTACTGTATCCTGACGCTCTTTCTCAACTGCGGGATCCGTCTGTCTGAGCTGGCGGGGATCTCCTTGCCGGACCTGGATCCGGAGCTCCGGTCCATGCGGGTCACCGGCAAGGGCTCCAAGGAGCGGATCGTCTATCTGAACGACGCCTGCCGGGCCGCGCTCGCCGCCTATATCCCGGTCCGGACCCGCACGCCGGCGAAGAAAAAGGGAGAGAGCGCGCTGTTCCTCTCCGGACAGGGGAACCGCATCTCCGTGAAGACGGTCCAGTGGATGGTCAAGAAATACCTGGGGGAAGCGGGGCTCGGCTACAAGAACTATTCCACCCACAAGCTCCGCCACACCGCCGCCACCCTCATGTACCAGTCCGGGGAGGTGGACATCCGGGTCCTGAAGGACATTCTCGGCCACGAACAGCTGAACACCACCCAGATCTACACCCACGTGTCCAACGAGCAAATGGAGGAGGCCATGATGAACAACCCTCTCTCCGAAGTCATGCCGAAAGCGGCGAAGCGCGTCGGAAAAGCCCCCGGCTCCGATGAGGACGGGGACGACGAGCCCGCCTGAAACGGCTGAACCCTTCCGCAGCGAATTTCTCAAGGAGGAGATTTCCCATATGAAGAACACCATCCTTCATCTTGTCAATCCCGCGCCCCGGTGGGACAACACGTCCCCGGTCGGCTGCGGATCCGCCGGTCTTTCCGTATGGGGAGGCGTCGCCGAGGACAGACTGACCCTCAACGAGGAGTCGATCTGGGACGGCGGTCCCATGGACACCAAGGTGGACGGCTTCCCGGAGATGCTGGACCACATCCGTTCCCTGTTCCTGGAGGGGAAGGAGTACGAGGCGGACTGCTGGGCGTCGGAGAACATGAAGAACTGCTTCAACCGCATCCGCGCCTACGAATACGCGGGCGAGCTGCTGGTGAAGCTCCATGAGGACGACGAGGCGGAGGACTACCGCCGGGATCTGGATCTGACGGACGGCGTCTGCACCGTCTCCTACGGGAAGGACGGCGTCTCCTACAAGAGGACCTTCTTCGCCTCCTATCCCGCCCGTCTCATCGCGGGACGCTACGAGGCGTCAGCTCCCTTCTCAGCCGTCATCCGGTACCGCCGCGAGAACGTGAACCGGCTCATCGTCACCTCGGACTCCCTCTCCGCTCTGGCCGCCACCGCCACCACGGAAAACCGGTTCCTTGTGAAGACGAAGATTGTGTCCGACGGCATCTGCTCGGTTTCCGACGCGGGCATCTCCGTGAAGGACGCCACGAAAATCGAGCTGTACACCGTCATCGTCACCGCCTTCAAATCCTACGATCTGGCGGACGCGGCGGAGGACCGGCTGGAAATCGCCCTGAAGGGGTGGGACGCCCTGTACGAGGAGCACGTAGCCGACCACCGCGCCCTGATGAACCGCTCCGCCCTCGAGCTTGCTGTCGACGATCCCGCGGTGGAGGCGCTTCCCGTATCCGAACGGCTGGAGCGGCTGAAGAACGATCCCGACGCCCGGGACAACGGCCTGGTCAATCTGTACTTCGCCTTCGGCAAGTATCTTCTGATCGGCTCCTCCCGTCCCGGCACCCTTCCCGCCAACCTGCAGGGCGTGTGGGCGGACGGCCTGACTCCTCCCTGGAACAGCGACTACCACACCAACATCAACCTGCAGATGAACTACTGGCAGGCGGAGGAGGCGAACCTGGGCGAATGCACCTCCGCCCTGTTCGACTATATGAACCGCTATCTCCTGCCCGGAGGCGAGAAGGTTGCCCGGGAGAACTACGGCGTCCGCGGCATGGTGGTCCACCATCTGTCGGATATTTACGGCTTCGCGGCGGCGGCGGACGGGCTCTGGGGGCTCTGGCCTCTGGGCGGCGCCTGGCTGGCCTATCACATGTGGGAGCACTGGCTCTATACCGGCGACCGGGATTTCCTGCTGAATACAGCCTACCGCTATATCCGCAAGTGCGCCGAGTTCTTCATCGACACCCTCTTCGAGGGACCGGACGGATACCTGCACACCGGACCCTCCACGTCTCCCGAGAACGTGTACTTTGACGATCAGGGGCGGCGCGTCTCCCTGGCGATCTCTCCCACCATGGACCTGGAGATCATCGGCGGACTGCTGGACTTCTATGCGGAGTGCGAGGACATCCTGTGCCTGGATCCCGTGGGAGGACGCCGCGCCCGGGAGGTCAGGGCGAAGATGCCTCCGCTGAGGGTCGGAAAGCACGGTCAGCTCATGGAGTGGCTCCATGACTATGACGAACCGGAGCCCGGACACCGGCACATCTCCCACGCCTTCGGACTCTATCCCTCCGCGCAGATCAGCCGGAACACCCCCGAGCTCTTCCGCGCCATCGAGGTCACCATGAAGCGGCGTCTGGCGTCCGGCGGCGGCCACACGGGATGGTCCCGGGCCTGGCTCATCAACCTCTTCGCCCGTCTGGGCAAGGGAGACGAGGCCTACGACAACCTGCGCCTGCTCTTCACGAAATCCACCTTCCCGAACCTGTACGACGCCCATCCGCCGTTCCAGATCGACGGCAACTTCGGCGGAGCGGCCGGCATCGGCGAAATGCTCCTGCAGAGCCACGACGGCGCCGTCACGATCCTGCCCGCGGCTCCCGCGTGGATGAACGGCTCCTTCCGCGGCTTCCGTGCCCGCGGCGGATACACGGTGGACGCGGAGTGGAAGGACGGCGAGGTCACCTCCCTGACCATGTACGCGGACCGTCCCGGGACCGTTCTTGTCCGGGTGCCCGGCCGGGAATTCGAGGCGGAAATCGCCCAGAGCGGCACGAAGCTGATCTGACGCGGATCCCCATTCCCAAATTTGTTCAAAAAAGAAAGGGGCTGTCGCAAAACAGTCCAAAAGTTTTGATCGACCTTTTACAAAACGGTCGCCGGGGATGCGCAGCTCCCCAGGTCTCGGGGCAGAGCCCTGAGCCGCATGGGTTTCATCTACGATGAAACCCGGCAGAGTTGCGGAACACCCAG
>CACYWX010000414.1:0-791 GCA_902778205.1 uncultured Ruminococcus sp.
CCGGAAGCCTACAGAAGACCTGATCCTGTATCTGCAGACCCTCTTTGACCCGGATGACCATGTCGGATATGTGACAGGGGATACCTGGCAGACGGAGGACGGCTGGTATCAGGTCGGCGGAAGCTGGAACGACCGTTACGAGGACGTCGCGGCATTGTTCGAATGGTTCTGGGAAAACCCGCTTGCCCTTTCCCGGTTTGCCGAACCGAGGAGCATGATATTCTCCGACCGCAGCTCCTATCCGGACGCCTTCCGGGAGATGATTCCGGACTTTTCGTCGCTGGGCTACACGGCGGAATCGGAGCTTGTCAATCTCGGGGCGCGTTTCGGAGGCGAAACCGCTCCGGTCTGGTTCGGGGGCGTCTATACCCGCGGGGACGTCCGGATCCGCTGGACGGTGAGTGTCGGCGCGGATAAGGACGCCTGGGACACCTGCATCGGCCGCCCGCGGGAGGTGACGGAGGAAGGGCTGAACGCAGCGATGGCCGGTGAGAACCGGGTCAGTCTCTTCTTCGATCTGCCGGCCATGGCGACGGTATCTCTTGAGGAGGGCGAGGTTTCGGCCGTCTGGGAGCTCATCCGATCGATGACGGAGTGAGCGCGGCCGGATATGTGTCGGGCGGGCGCATCCCGAGCCCTGCCGTGCAGGATGAAGACCCGCCTGAGCCGGGATCCGGTTTCTGTCATTCCGGATCGTCGTTCCGCATATACCTCAGTTTGCCTGACCTCATCCCCAATTGATAAAAGACGCGAAACAGGCGGCGGGATCCCGTATGAGAAACTGCCGCCTG
>CACYWX010000414.1:800-4128 GCA_902778205.1 uncultured Ruminococcus sp.
ATTTCGTTTCCGCTCAACTGTAAGTCCTGACAGTGCAGGTCCGGGATCATTTGTTTTGGTTCAGGTAAACCGCCAGAATGTGTCCCGCGGCTATGAAGTGCCCCTCTCCCTCCCTATCGAACAGCACGGCGTCCTTATGGTGGAAGAGCTCATCTGAATCGTCGGATAGACATTCCCCGTCAGCACCCTTTTCTCCCGCTCCTGTGATCCTCGACGGAACAGGCCGCCGGGGATCCGTATTCGATCAGTCCGGCATCCGCGGGGTCGATGGAGATCCTGCCGTCCTCGAACACGAAGGCCGGGACCCCGACGTCCCCGATCTCCTTACAGCGGTCAAAGACGGGGCTGTTGTCCCGCAGTCTCATAAAGATGCTCAGATTACGGATATTCTCCCCGATGTTGATATACTCGAACTCGTCCTCCCTCCCCCTGATCTGCTCGAATACATAGTCGCAGTAGGGGCACGTGGGCATTCCGTAGATTTTGATCATTTTTTCCTCCTGTTCACACCCGGATGGTGAGGGCTCCTCTCAGCCTGCGCCCTTGTGATCACGTCCCCTCACCCGCCGCCCGGACCGCGCCGAGGCAGTGGATCCGGACGACACGGTTTTCGTCGGTTTCCGATATTCTTTGAAGCAGCGCCAGATACGGCCGGACGAACTCCGGTCTGCGCTTGCCGAGAACCCGGAAGAGCTCCGGCGCCTCCATCCTCACCCGCTCGTCCTCGTCTCCGAGCAGCTCCGCAAACACCGGCATCCGGTCCTCGTAAACGTCCGGCGTATTCACGGCGATGTTTTCCGAAGCCCAGATAAAGCTCAGTCGGACCTTTGCGTCTTCATCGGAAGCAAAGCGGAAGAGATCTGCCCAGTACGGCTCGATCAGGGGAAAGTTCCCCCTCCCGATCCTTCCGAGGGCGTTCACCGCGCGTTCCCGCAAAAGCGGCGTCGGGCTGTCGAGGAAGGAAACGATTCCGGGCACCGCGTCCCCTATGGACATGGGATGCGAGAGGCCCATTTCTCCGAGCAGCCAAAGGGCTTTTGCCCGAATTCTGACGGAATCACAGCCCAGAAGGGACGAAACGAACGGGATCTGCTCCCGCCAAAGCTCCCGGCGTCTTGTCAGCATTCCAAGTTCTTTGTAAAGCTCCGTTTCGTTCAATTCACTCACTCCCCGGATACGGATGCCCCTGGACCGGTTTGGCACGGCGTCTCTCCCTCATTCCATGCGGCAGAGACGAGGCGATCCCGACATGTCCGTCCTTACTCTACCACATTTCGGCGCGGAATACAAGTCCCTAAAGATTCGTCAGGCGTACACCGGGAGAAAAAAACAAATCCCTTCTTGCCATCCGCCGAAGTCTGCGCTATAATAGACACAGCAAACCGAGATTTCCAGACCGGAGGCACTTCATATGACCATTCAGTTCGCATACGCCGACCGCGATTTCAAGCAGATCGAGGGGAAGATCCCCGCGCTCGACGGCCGCTTTGTCAAGGGAGCGGAGAAGATCGACGGCATCCGCCTGTACTCCCCGAGAAATTCCGCCGCCGCCTTCCAGATCGCCGTCCGGGCGGACGAGGACTGTGTTCTGAACGTCGGAACCGAGCCCTATTTCTCCCAGCACGGGCAGAAGCCCGTTCTCCGGGTAGCCCTGGATTCCGATCTTCCCGGGACCCTCCACATCCTCGATCTCACCCTCGCCGAGGACGGTCAGCACTATGCCGACGCCCTGCTCTCCTCGCCCGTTCTGGAGCTGAAGGCCGGGGAGGTCCGCACGATCTACGCGGAGCTCAGCGTACCGGCGGACGCCCTGCCCGGGAACCACGACTTCACGGTAAGCCTCTACACCCACCGCATGCTGGAGCCCGAGACCAGGGCGGGGGCCTTCTCCGGAATCGTCGAGGCCTCGAAGTACGTCCTGCACGACGTACGGGAGAACAAATTCCATCTCGATCTCTGGCAGCATCCCTCGAATCTTGCCCGCAAGGCCGAGACGCCTCTCTGGAGCGACGCACATTTCGCCGTCATCGACAAATATCTGAAATCCCTCGGCGAGCTCGGCCAGAAGGCGGTCACCATCGTCGCTTCCGATGCGCCGTGGAGCGGTCAGGGCTGCAGTACGGTGGCCGATGACGCGAATATGTTTGAGTACGGCATCATTCAGGCGAAGAAGACCCGGGACGGCCGCATCGAGTGCGATTTCTCCGCCATGCAGCGGTACATCGACACGGCGGCGAAGTACGGCATCGACCGGGAAATCTCGGTCTACGGCCTCTGCAACGTGTGGAGCCAGTGCGGCTTCACTCAGCCGGCGGAGGACTATCCGGACGGGGTGCGCATCCGCTATCTCGACGAGGCGGACGGGTGCTTCAAGTACATGACGAAGGCCGCCGACATCAAGGCGTATATCGTGAACCTGGAGCAGTACTTCCTCGCCACCGGGCAGATGGACCGCGTCCGTCTCTCAGCCGACGAGCCCGGCGACATCGAACACTACCGCGAGATCCTCCGGATCCTGCACGAGACCGCCCCCGCCTTCAAATTCAAGGCCTGCATCAACCACTCCGAGTTCATCGGCGAATTCGGCGAGGAGGTGTACGACTTCGCGCCGTACATCGGGGGCATGACCGCCGAGTATCCCGTGCTGAAGCGGTATCAGGAGACCATGCCGGGGAAGAGGTTCATCTACTATATCTGCTGCGGCCCCTCCTTCCCGAACACCTTCGTCACCAGCCCCCTCATCGAGTCGGAATACATGCCCGTGCTTGCCTCCGCGGCGGGCTTTGACGGTATGCTCCGCTGGAGCTACAACATTTGGCCCGACCGTCCCAGAGAGGACGCGCGCTACCGCGACTGGAGGACCGGAGACACCCATCTCGTCTATCCCCAGGCCGACGGCAGTCCCCTTCTGACGCTGAGATGGAAGGAATTCAAACGCGGCATCGAGCTGTACGAGATCCTGGAGGAGCTGAAGGCAAAGGATCCCGACGCCGCCCGGAGGGCGTACGCCATGGTGATGAAGACCACGGACATCGAAGCCGTCGGAAAAGCCGGAACGCCGGAGGAGATGTACGTGTCGGAGATCGAGGCCTACGACGCCATGGAGCGGTTTGCCGCGGAGAAGCTGGCCGACTGACCAGGATCATAAACCATCGCGCGGGACCGAAGAAATCCCAATCACTCTGCAAAACATGGGCGGCATCCGTTTTCTCCGGGATCCCGGGGAGGCGGTGCAGCTCGATTCATATCTATAAACGGAGGGCAACATCATGAGCGGACTGCGCACAGTCAGGGTCGGCATCGTCGGCTGCGGCGGCATCGCCAACGG
>CACYWX010000415.1 GCA_902778205.1 uncultured Ruminococcus sp.
CGGCATGATCCTGGCCTCCGGCGAGGAACAGGTCCGGGTGGTGTTCCTGGATCCCGAGACGCCCCTTGGCGAGAGAGTCCGGTAAGATGGCTCCTCTGACCCTGTTCGATTCCCACGCCCACTACAACGACCGCCGCTTCGAAGCGGAATTCGACGGCGGAGGTCGGGGCGCGCTTCTCCGTGCCCATGCGGAGGGCGTGGCGTTCTTCTGCAACGTGGGCTCCTCCGTCCGGACCTCGGAGGAATCCGTCGCCCTGGCCGAGGAGTTCGATTTCGTCGTGGCAGCCGCCGGGATCCATCCCTCGGACGCCCAGGAGATCCCGGCAGCCGAGTGCGACCGGGCCCTCTCCCGTATCGAGGAGCTCTGCCGCCACGAACGGGTCCGGGCTCTGGGGGAAATCGGATACGACTACCACTGGGAGCCCGTGGACAAGGAGCGGCAGACCTACTTCTTCGAGGCCCAGCTGGAGATCGCCCGGAAAGCGGACCTGCCCGTGATCATCCACTCCCGGGACGCCGCAGGGGACACCTTCGACATGATCTCCCGCCATCCGGAAAACCGGGGCGTGCTCCACAGCTTTTCCGGCCACGCGGAGGGCGCGCGGCAGTACAACCGGATGGGCTGGCACGTGTCCTTCTCCGGTCCCGTCACCTACAAAAACGCGGCCAAGGTGAAGGAAGCCGCCGCCGCTGTCCGGGAGGACCTGCTCCTCATCGAGACCGACTGCCCCTATCTTCCGCCGGTCCCTCACCGGGGCGAGATCAACTACTCCGGTTACCTGCCCTGTACCTGCGCAGCCGTGGCGGAGCTGCGCGGCATCACCCCGGAGGAATGCGCCGCCCTGACCATGGCCAACGCCCGCCGGTTCTTCGGTCTGGACTGACCCGCTCCGTCTTTTATTTCATCCGCAACGTTCAGCACAGGAGGCTCCTATGGTGATCAGCTATACCATCAAAAACAGTCTGTATCTCAATCTGACGAACCACTGCACCAACCGGTGCGCGTTCTGTGTGCGGGAGACCGCTCCGGACGCCTATCCGAACCTGTGGCTCGAGGCGGAGCCCACCCTGGCCGACATCATGGCGGACCTGTCCTCCTACAACAGCCTGAACCGGTTCGAGGAGATCGTCTTCTGCGGATACGGAGAGCCCACCTGCCGCCTGTACGACATGCTGGAGGTCTGCCGCCGTCTGCGCGAGGTCACGACCACTCCCATCCGGGTGAACACCAACGGCCACGCCTCCCTGATCCTGAAGGAAAACACCCCGCCGCTCTTCCAGGGGCTGGTGGACTGCGTGTCCATCAGTCTGAACGCGGCGGATTCCGACACCTACATGCGCCTCTGCCGTCCGCACTTCGGGGAGGAGGCCTTCACGGGCATGCTGAAATTCGCCCGGGAGGTGGTCCACTACGTACCCAAGGTAATCCTGACGGCGGTCCGCGGCACGGTTCCGGACGAGGATCTGGAGCGCTGCGCCGTCATCGCCCGGGAAATCGGAGCGGGCTTCCGCGTCCGGGAACTGATCGAATGAGGCAGGGGTCTGCGTAAAAGCAAAAACGGCTGGCGCATGAACTTCCCGAAAGGGAGAAAGGCACCAGCCTTGTCTTTGTCAAAACGCGTTCGTTATTCTTTTCTCCTCTATCAAGATGAAACACCAAAAGAAGAACTCATACTAATCTCATTCTAAAAGAGGAAACGCGGCTTCCTTTCGGAGTAAAACACCAGGCATATATGCCTGGCGAAAACTTCAATTGGGAAAAAAGGATAGGCTGAACCAATAGAGCAAAGCTGAAACTTCGTCACACCAATATTGTCATCCAACCTTATCAGAGTTATCGTACGCGAGCTCATAGCAAGGCAATTCGCCTCCTACATGAAGCGTTCAAAACCCATGAAGTTGGATTTATAAGCTGAGAATAGTATCAGGCCTGATTCGTCAAGCGCCCGGTACATTGACGCAGGACATCCCATCGTCCTCAATGGCGCGTCCGGGTGCGCCATCCTCGACGCGCGCTTTTCCGCAAAGCGTACAGCCTTTTCGAAATCATGCGAAGCAGAAGCGGCCACGGCTCCCGCATAGAAAAACGTACTGCTCAGGAGGGAAATCCTCCCGGGCAGTACATTTTTCATAAACTGAAGAACCATATAATCGGCAAAAGCGAGGCAGTCTGTGAACAGAATTTCCGGCTTAACCGGGGGATTTGCACGGACGCATCATCTCATCTGCTCCCCGCATACCATTTCAAAAACCGGAGGATACCGTAGATCAGCAGGAACGGAGAGAAGGCGATGACCATGAGTATCTTCAATAAGCGACGGATGTTCATAGAATCTTACGTCCTTTGATGCCTTGGGAATGTCTGCCTGAGGCACGATGTGGACGTCCATCTGCTGATAAGGAATCTTGATGCCGGCTGCGTCAAGCGCTCTCTTCCCAGCCAGCGTCAGGTACTTCCGCACCTTGCTGAAGTTTTTGGCTTCCGTCCAGGCACGGACCTCATATTCGACGCCGTTCTCCCTGCACTTATCAAACACGACCTTCGGCGGCGGATCCTGCAGAATCAGGTCGCTCCCCTTGGTCATCTCCTTTAAGGCATTGAATACAGTATCGATATCGCTGGAGTACGCCACGAGGAAGGAAACCTCCACTCTCCGGTTCCCGCCCCGCGTGTAATTGATCACGGCGGTGTTGGTCAGGTTGCTGTTGGGGAGTGAAATAATGGTGTTGTCCTTCGTCTGGATCTCCGTGTAGAAAGCGCCAATATTCTTGACAAACCCGACATAGTCGCCGATCTTCACGAATTCTCCCGTCTTGATGGGTTTCAGAATGAGAAGGGTCACGCCGCCCACCAGATTGCCGAGCGCACCCTGCATGCCGAGGGAGACGGCAACACCGGCGGAGGCGAAGATCGTGATAACGGAGGTCAGCGGGACACC
Source organism: uncultured Ruminococcus sp. (assembly GCA_902778205.1). GTDB lineage: Bacteria > Bacillota > Clostridia > Oscillospirales > CAG-272 > UMGS1696. The sequence goes on from CACYWX010000415.1 coordinate 2,940, forward strand.
GAGAACGTTTGCTGCCGTCAGCACGACGAGCGCGATCAGGAGGATCTTGATGAGGTTCCGGAAGAAGGAAGCTAGAGAGGGATCCAACTGCTGAAACAGCTTACTGCCGGAAAGCCATTTTACGACCCAATGAGTAAGGAAGAGGCCCAGAACAAGGATGACAATGCCCAGAAGAAGATTCGCGCCGGCAGAGGTAATGATTGTTTTCAGTGTGTCGAAATCCATACAGATTCTCCTCAAATCATCTGACTTATGCTTTCGGTAAATACACGGGACTGCACCAGAACAGATCTGATGCAGTCCGCGCGAATCAATTCAAACGATACGATAAATCTCTGTGTTGTTTATTATTCCTCTTCTTCTTTCTTTCTGTGATGGAGTA
>CACYWX010000416.1 GCA_902778205.1 uncultured Ruminococcus sp.
TTTCTCCTCGATAAAGGAGAAAAAGAAGGACAAAACCGTTTGAATCACAAAAAGGCTGTCGCATTTCTCCATTTTCAGGAGTTAATGCAACAGCCCCATCCGAAACAAATACGAAAGCATAAGCGGAGGAGAGGCGCCGTCATGAGCAGGCACATCAGGACCCATGTGAAAACGGAGGGCTTCGAGGGGATCCTCTATCCGGGAGACGGACGGCGGGACAAGGTCATGATCGTCATGTCCGGCTCCGACGGAGGGCTGACCCTGACGAAGCAGGAGGCGGCGTTCTACGACAAAAACAGCATTCCCGCCCTGGCACTGGCCCTGTTCAAAACGAAGGAGACGCCGAAGGAGCTCTCCCGCGTGCCGGTGGAGTACGTGGAGCGGGCGGTCCGGTGGCTGAAGGCGCAGGGATACGGGAAGATCGGCATCGACGGCACCTCCAAGGGCAGCGAAATGGCACTGACGGCCGGAGCCCTGTTCCCGGAGCTCTCCTGCGTCATCGCGCGGGTCCCGTCCCATTTCGTCAGCGAAGGGCTCGCCGGATCGGGGAAGAACAAGGCCCCGTCCGGAACGTCGTGCTGGAGCTTCCGCGGGAAGGAGCTTCCCTACGCTCCGTACCGCAGCCGGACTTTCGACATCCTCGGGACCCTTCTCAAAGAGAAGGAGATGCACATCATCACCTTCAACCGGGACAAGGACGTGACCCCGGAGACGCTCATCCCCGTCGAAAAAATCTGCGCGCCGGTGCTTCTTCTGTCCTCGAAGCACGACGAGGTCTGGCCGTCCTATGAGAGCGCGGTCTATATGGAAAAGCGGCTGACGGAGGCCGGATTCCCGTATCCGCACAAACACGTCGCCTACGGGAGCATGAGCCATGCCGTGCTGACAAAGCTGCCCTGGATCTACAAAATGGCCTTCAAGTCCGAGCGTCAGCACCCGGATGCGTGCCGGAGGGACCGGGAGGCGCTGAAGAAGGAGCTGCTGGACTGGGCGGAAAAGGTCTGGTGACCGGAAAAGGAGCGAACCATGAAGCTGCACAGACTGATCCGCGCCGTCCGCGACCTTCTGGAAGAGGATCTCGGAAGGGAACGCGCGGACCGGATCGCCCGGGAAGCCCAGCGGAGATATGAGGCCCTCTGCGCGGAAAACGCGGCGGATCCCAAGGCCCTGCGCGCCCATACCTTCCGGCGCATCTATCCCGCCGCGGCCGTCTATCTGACCATGCGGGAGGAGGGGATCGGGCAGGAGCGCGCCGTGTGGTATGTCCGCGAATACTTCCAGCGGGTGTCCGCCCGGGCGGTGCCGCATATTCAGAGGATCATCCGGGCCCTCGGCCTGGCTCCGAGGATCCCGAAGCTCTTTCTGTCGATCTCCCGGAAGAGCTTCGGAGAGGACGCGGGCTTTTCATACGAATTCCCCGAAAGCCGGGGAAACGAAGCGCGGTTCAACATCGTGCGGTGCCCGTATTACGAGACCTGCCTGCGGTACGGATGTCCGGAGATCACCAGGGCGTTCTGCGACGGAGACGACGCGGGATACGGAAATCTGCATCCGGACCTGTTCTGGGGGCGCACCAAGACCATCGGCCGGGGCGGAGACTGCTGTGATTTCCTGCTGGCATACCGCGGGAACCGGGATTGATGGCCGGAAAGGAAGAGGCCTCTCACGAAAACGCGGAACGACGGCACGCAATGGCAAGCAAAGGCCAACTATAATGCGGAGGAACCATGAACACCATCGGCATTTCGAAAAACCTGGACCGGCCACGGATCCGGAAGCTGTTGTCCATCGGCCTGTTTGCGTCCGTCCTCACGGGGATCGGCGATTTTCTGCTGGGCTTCGCGGAGACGGAGGAAACGGCGGGGACAAGCCTTGCCGCGTCGATCCTGGCCACCGCGCCGAATCTTGGGGACGGACAGCTGATCGCGGGAGGGCTTCTCGGCTTCTTCGGGATCTTCCTCGAGGGGCTGTGCTGTTTCGCCGTCTACCGTCTCATGGCCGACGCCGCGCCGGGATACGCTCATCTCTACCGGGCGGGGATCTTCGGCTATATCTGGCTGGCCCCGGTGGGGTGTCACATGAACGTGGGAGTCCTGAACATGGCGTACAAGTACCTGCTTCAGGGAGGCGCGGATCCGGCGGAAAAGGCCGCGGGACGCCTGTTTTACGGGTTCTGCTTGCCCGTTTACATCCTGCTCATCCTCTTCTGGCTCCCCATGATGGTCGTGCAGTTCATGGCCTTCTCAAAGGGTCTGACGCCGTACCCGAAGAAGGCGCGGTGGTTCTGCGTACCGATCGGCATGATCCCCGCCCTGATCCTTGCTCTGCGCATCGGCCCCGGAACCGCCCTCGGCGCGGGGATCGGAACGATGTTTCTCAGCTTCGGCAACGCCTTCCTGTTCGGAGGACTGCTGTTTTCCATGCCCGGGGAGGCGCGGTTTGAGGAATTTGAGCGGAACGTGCGCAGAGCAAAAACGGAAGGATCCGTCAGATAAAGGAGAGAACTATGGGACTGTTCAGAAATTATGTAAATCAGACGCGGAAGCCGGAGGGGTTTCTCGGAAAGATGATGCTCGCCGGCATGAATCCCGGTCACGCGAAGCTGGCGGACTGGGGTCTCGGACATCTTCCCGCCCTGGATCCCCGAAGGATCGCGGATCTGGGCTGCGGCGGAGGACGGAACGCGGGGGAGCTTCTGAAGCGGTATCCGGCGGCGCACGTGACGGCCCTGGACTACTCCGCGCTGTCCGTGGAGAAGGCGAAGAAAACCAACAAAAAGGCCATCGCCGCCGGGCGGTGCGCGGTTCTTGAGGGGGACGTATCGAACCTGACGCTGCCCGCCGGGACCTTCGATCTCGTCACGGCCTTCGAGACGATCTACTTCTGGCCGGGGCTGGAAAAGTGCTTCGCGCAGGCAGCAAAGATCCTGAAAAAGGGCGGGATCTTTTTGATCTGCAACGAGTCGGACGGTGCGGACGAGACCGGGCTGAAATTCGAGACGATCATCGACGGGATGAAGTGCCATACCCCCGAGGAGATCGAAGTGGCGCTGAAATCCGCGGGATTTTCCGGGATCAAAACCATCCGCCATTCCGCAAAGCCCTGGATCACGGTCATAGCGAAAAAATAAGCGGCTGAAAACAGCCCCGATCCTGAAATCCCGGGACCGGGGCTGTTGTATTGTTATGACGAAAGCGCGGGCCGCTCAAAGCCGCTCTTCCTTCAGAAGCGGCGTCATGCTGGACAGGCTGAACGCCAGGGTGGAGATGTTGTGGAGCATGGCGGAGGTTGCCGGGGGCAGGATCCCCAGAAC
>CACYWX010000417.1 GCA_902778205.1 uncultured Ruminococcus sp.
GCTCGGTGACAGCTTGTTTATTCTACCACAGACCCGGGTTTTTGTCAACCCCTTTTCAAAACTTTTTTCAAAGTTTTTTCTGCGGCGCCGCCTCAGAGGATCCCTCCCCGCGACAGCTCCCGTATTCTATCACATCTCCCTCCCCTTGTCAACCCCTTTTTTCCCTTTTTCCTGAGTTTCGACGTTGTGTTTCAAAACACCCTTTAGTTTTTGTGCTTGTATGGATGAATTAACCAAACCTCCGTTGTCCTCCGCTTTCTTTTTCCCGTCCATCCGTGAGCTCCTCCAGCTTTTCGAGGATCCAGAGCTTCACCCGGAACCGCCCCTCGCCTGCCTTCGTGATGATCCGATATTCCTCCGGCGTCAGTCCGGCGGCAATGCTTTCCTCTCCCTTCTCCGCCGTTCTCATGCAGATGCCCGGGAACAGCACGCACCACCAGTTTTTCCCGTCTCCCTCCCCGATGACCACCTTCAGCGTCCTGTATGTGCCGGCCGGCAGGACCGCCTCGCCGTAATCCCGCCGGGGACTGCGCTCCCAGCCGACGCTGACCCGGACCGTCTCCGCCTTACCGCGCTTCAGAAGGCAGGAAGACGCGCAGGCCGCGATCTCCTCCTCCATATCCAGAGCCAGCTCCTCCGCCTCCTCCCTGCTCCCGCAGTCCTCCAGCGCGCCGCCCAGCAGTGCCAGAACCTCGTCCCGCACCGCCAGCTTATCCTCCTGGTCCTCCGCATTGTCCGAGGCCGCCACCACCCGCAGACGCAGCACGTCCCGGTAGATGTCCCCCTCTCCCCGCGCCGGACAGACGCTCAGCACCGCGGCGGCCGTCAGTGTCGTCACCGCCAGAGTGATCCAGAATCTCATCTTTTCCATAATAAAATGCCTCCCGGGATCTTTTTTCGGAAGAATTCCCGGGAGGACGCCGCGTTATTCGGTTTTGCCGCTTATTTCCCGTCTGCGGCTCTTACGCCTTGATGTACCGGATGTAGCGGATCCAGTCGTGGCGGGACAGGAAGTGGGTGCCGGGGCGCAGATGGAATCCCACCCGGCCCTCCTGGAAGGTGTCCCACGCCTCGGGCAGACGGTCCGGAGCCGCAAAGCCCGTCAGCCCCTGAGCCTCCCAAGCCGGGGACGCCGCCAGACAGCCCAGATATTCGGAGGTGGGATCGGCCCAATCGTCCTCTCCCGCGGAGGCCACATAGACCTTTCTCGGGCACACCGCCGCCAGCAGGAAGTGCTGATCGAAGGGAGTCTCTTCTGAGGTCTCGATGCTCGCGGAAATGGTCTTCATGTTTTCACAGAACCAATAGGGGAACACCTGGCAGATCCGCGGGAAGGTCTCGCCGATCTTCTTCCGGGTGATGGCCGCGCCGGAGCACCCGGAATCATTGGAGAACACATGGGTGAACCGCTCGTCGTTGGCCCCCGCCCAGAGCGCCGTCTTGCCGAGCCGGGAATGTCCCACCACGCCCAGCCGGGCCGGGTCCACGCAGTCCAGACTCAGAAGATAGTCCGCCGCCCGGGAAGCCGCGTAAGCCCACATGCCAATCTTGCCGGTGCCGTCGCCGGGTCTCGTCCCATCGGGGAAGAAATGCGGGGACAGAAGCGTCGACCAGTTGTCCTCCCCGTCCTTCGCCACGTCGTTCATGACGAATTCGGCGATGATCACGCCCTCGTTCATCAGCTCCTCCAGCGGGAAATACCGCGGATACCCGAAGGAAATGAACACAAAGGCGGGAACCGGATGCTCCGCCGACGCCTCGTCCGGAATATGAACGTGGAGCGGGAAGGTGAAGCTCGCCCCGTCCGGCGTCGGGAAGGTGATCTCCATCTCGTGCAGCTTCGCAACGCCCGCCGCGATCCGCTCCTGCTTCGTCTCGGTCCACGTGGTCTCGCCGAGCTTCTCCGGGAACCGCCCGTATTCCAGCTCCGCCAGCACGTCCAGCAGTTCTCCGCGCCTCTTCGGCCAGTTCTCCGCCGTGACGGGCGATCCGTCCTTCATGGTCATCAGCTCCGGCAGCCGCCGCTTTTCCAAAAGCTCCTTCAGCATAGTCGTCCTCCCGTTCTCATCCCGGAGCCTGCCCCGGGTCATGTCCGGGCCGCCCGCCATCCGGGAACGGCCCTCTTCGCCGTCAGTATAGCACAAAAAATCTCCCGTTGCAATCCTTTTTTATCTGTGCTATACTGGAGCCGTGATCAGAAATCCCGACACCGGGGGGTGCGTCCATGCAGACCGAACCATCAGCCAAGACCGGACGGAAGCCGGAGCTGTCCGCCGCGTCCGTCCTCCTCATGACCCTTGTGGTCTTCATCCATTCCGCCGCGGAGTGCGTCTCGGGCTACGATCCGGAGAGCCTTGTCTTCCTGGCCGCCGCATCCGCCCACCGGACCGCCTCCTTCGCCGTGCAGGGCTTTCTCTTTCTGGCGGGCCTGAAGCTCACCCTCCGCATGACGGACGATTTTTCCTACCGTCGCTATGCCCGGGGACGGCTCCTCCGCATCGGCCTCCCCTATCTGATCGCCTTCGCCGCCTTCTTCGCAGTCTATACCCTGACCGGGCGGCTTGAGCAGCCCACCCCGGCCTCCGCGGTTTTCGCGCTGTTCACCGGATCCTTCACCGGGCACTTCTATTTCGTCTCCGTCATGGCCCAGTTCTGCCTGCTGGTCCCGCTCTGGCGCCTGCTCAGCCGGAGGGCACACCCCGCTCTGCTCCTCTTTGTCTCCCTTATGCTGACCCTGGTCTTCATGGATCACATGCCGGAGCTTGTCCGCCTCGCCACGGGATACCGGGCAGAACTCGGAAGCAATGCCTGCCTTTTCACAACCTATCTCTTCTACTGGACGGCGGGCATGACGGCGGGCGCGCATTACCCTGCCTTCGCCGCGTTTCTGGATGATCGGAAAAAGAGCCTGACGGTGCTGTGGCTTCTCTCCCTCATCGCCGACTGCGCCCTTTACATCGCCATCCGCCGGGGCACCTACTACGCCCTCTGGGCCGACGATTTTCACCTTCTGACCTGCACCCTCGCCGTCCTCGCCCTGCTGGCCCACGCCCGGTCCCTGTCCCGGAACACAGTCTCCGTTCTCGCCCCGATAGACAGAGCGTCCTATCTCGTCTATCTCTGGCATCCCATGACCATCCTGCTCCTGGACGCCGCCCTGAACCGCCTGGGAATCCGCTCCCTGGCCCTCCGGTTCCTGATCCGGCGGATCAAAAAGATCAAGAAGATCTGAAAACAGAAATGAGGAACAGACCTTGATTTCAATCGTAATGACAGTTTACAACGGGGAAAAATATCTGGAAGAGCAG
>CACYWX010000418.1 GCA_902778205.1 uncultured Ruminococcus sp.
CCAGCATGTTCCGCCCGCCGTCCGACAGCTCCTTATCCTCAAAGACCGGGGAGTAATACCAGTTGCTCTGCAGGACCGACTTCGGCATCTTCGAGAGGAACACGTCCCGGTGATTCCACATGTAGTCCGACCAGATCCAGGCCCGGGCGTTTTCCCGCTCCACGCAGTCCACCAGATAATAGAAATCGTGCCACCAAAGATCGTGCTGACGGATCACGCAGTAGTCGTAGGCCGTCTGGTGCCCCGCGGTCTCCTCGTCCATGCCCAGATGGAAGAACCGGGGCCGGAAGATCTCGCAGACCTCCCGGATCAGATCGGCGCAGACCTGATAGTACACGGAGGTGGACAGCATCCGGCCGTACTCCTTCAGCCATACGTCGTGGCAGGCGGAAAAGTTCAGCTTCGGGATCACCTCGAACCCCATGGCCCGGACCTTCTCCAGCTCCGCCGTCATGGCCTCCCTTGTCCACGAGCCCTCCACCGCCAGCTCCGGATGGGATTCGTACCGCAGGCCCTCCCCCAGATCCAGCACGATGGTGTTGACGCCGCAGTCCTTCATTTTCATGAGATACCGGTCCCACAGGGGCTTCGAAAAGCGCAGGGTCGGCGAGGCCACGGCGTCCGGATTGTGCTCCCTCTGCCGGGTGTTGCCCTCCTCGTTCCACATGTTCCCGCCCAGATGGAGGAGCATGCACCACATTGTTCCGTTGTTCTCCATGTCGGTCTCCTTTCGTTTCGGAACGCAGGCCGCGTTCCATATCCGACTGCAGTATACCACGTCCGGCGGGCGCTGTCAATCCGGCGGCGGGATTTCCGCGGGATTGTTGTCCGAGTCTGTTGAACGGGCGCGGGATTTGTGGTATAATGGGCGGAGAGCGAAGAGAGATGAGAGACGAGGAGGGAAGCGGATGGAGGATTTGCGGCTGAAGGAGCGGTATCCCGCGGCGTACCGTCGGATCCGTTCGTGGATGGAAGCGCGTCCGGACAGAGCCGTCTCCCCCTCGGAGCTTGTGCGGGAGCTGGGCTTCATCACCCGGGAAGAGGTGATCCGCCGGATCCTGGACGGGGCGGACTGGGCCGAGGAGGACGGGGACCGCTACCGGTATTCCTTACCCGACGACGGGAGAGGACGGGGAAGACCGGCGTCGGAGAAAAAGAGCGGCGGGAAAGCGGATCCGGAGCGGGATCCCCTGGCTGACCGGGTGCGGGTCCTTCTGGAGCGGGAATCGGCCGGGAACCGCATCGGCGTGTCGGCCACCTATCTAAGGCGGCTGTGCGGAAATCCGCCGGATTCGGACATGCGCCGGATCCTGGGGGAAGCGCCATGGGCGGCGGAGCAGTACGGCTTCTACCGCTATGTGCCCGTCCGGGAGGAGAGCCGGACGGAACAGCCTCCCGCGGACTGCGCGCAGATCAGCATGCTGGACGGAGAGGACTCCCCGGGCATGAATGCCCTGAGCATGAATGCTCCGGGTGAAACCACCCCGGATGAAACCGCCCCGGATGAAAATCCAGGGATCCCGCAGCCGCCCGCTGAGATCGCCCCGGAGCCTCAGCCGGACCCGGAAAGCAGAGCTGCCGGAGGACCGAAGACTTCGGAAGGCGGCGAATGGGTCCAGCTGTCCATCCCGGTGCCGGACGACGGAGCGGAGGAGCTGCGTGTCGGCACGGTGCTCAAGGTCCGGCGCCGTGCGCGGTACCTGGCCCTGACGGTGGATTTCGGAACCACACTCGGCAAAGCGTCGGCCAAGGGGCCCATCGTTCCGGAGCCGGAGAAGCTCTTGGGGGAGCAGGTGGTCTGCGGCGTGAAAATGACCGGCGGAAAGCGGGACGTCCGCGTCAAGGGCATCGGCCGGGAGACCGGCGCGGTGGCCGTCGTACCCACGGAGCGCGTCCGGGACGGCGAACGGGTGGAGTCCATCGAGATTCAATAGAGCGTCCCCGGCATGAGGGGAAGAGAACCGGTACGGATCAAAGGATCCGCGCCGGTTTTTTGCGTGCGCCGGGACTCATGTTTTCTCCTGATCCGGGGATCATCCGGACCAGAACTCCCGTCCTCCTAACGCCGCCGGCCCGGATCGTCCGACTCGCCCAGGAGAAAGTCCGTGGAGACGCCGAAGAGACGGGCCATGCGCACGACGGCGTCCGGGCTGATCTTGTCCGTTCTTCCGTTGACGAACCGGCTGACGGTCTCCGGCGTCACGCCGAGGAACCGGGCGAGCCGGACCTGCGTGATCCCCTGCTGCTTCATCAGATCCGGCATGCGGTCCCGGATGGTTCCGGGCAGATATTTTTGCTTCATTCCGAACCCCCGTTCCTCAAATATGAGTTTAATAGTATTGTAGCATGATTTCTTGCGCTTGTCAATAGGGTTTGTCGTTTTTCTGAAAATTCTTTCCTTCATCCGAGACCGGTCCGTAGGAGAACCTCCGAGTCCCCCGGTCAAAAAAAGACCCATCACTTTTGTCAATTTTTCGGAAAAGCTAACACATGTGTGGTATGATAGGAGACGGAATTACAGAAGTTAGCAAACCGGGAGGACCGCATGACAATCCGTGAAAACGCAAAACCCGCCGTGCCGGGGAGGGAGGCCGCTTCGGACAGAGGATCGGGACAGGAGATGACCGCCGTGAACGAATACATGAACCCGGATACCGGGCTCCCGCCGTATCTGCCTTTTCCCCGGTTTCTTCTGAAGATCGATCTGTCCCTGACGGCAAAGCTCGTCTATACGCTCCTTTTGGACCGGATGACGCTCTCCCAGAAGAACGGCTGGACCGACGGCGAGGGTCACAGCTACATCATCTATCCCGTGGAGCGGATCGCCTGGGACATCGACCGCAGCCGCACCTCCGTCAAATCCGCCCTGACGGAGCTCACCGCCCGGGGCCTGATCGAGCGCCGCCGCTCCGGCTTTTCCGCTCCGAACCACATCTTCGTCCTTCTCCCGTACGGACGGATTCCCGACTGTATGACGGACGGAGAGCAGACCGTCACAGAGCCGGAAACCGGACCGTCGGAGGGATGGAAAACCGCCCCTGGGACGGCAGGATTTCCGGCCCCTAACCAACCGAGTAAGAACCATGCAGAGAATAACAAAACAATTCAGACAGGGACGCTGTCCGTATACGGAAGGTATCACAACGTCCGGCTGGGAGACGAGGACTATGCCGCGCTGAGGAGGGACAATCCCCGGATCGACTCCCTCATCGAACAGCTCTCGGCCTATATGAAATCGGAGGGCAGGACATACGCGGACCACGCAGCGACCCTGCGGCTCTGGATGGAGCGCGGTAAAGGAAGGGGT
>CACYWX010000419.1 GCA_902778205.1 uncultured Ruminococcus sp.
CCGAGCTGTACAACAGCCAGTTCGCCGGCGCCACGGAGACAGTGTGAACCCAATTTCATCACCGATCTGAGCATGTTTATCTGTTTCGTCAATCTTTTTCTCCACAGTAGGGAAAGTGTTCTTTTCATCAATTTCGACTGCGGTCAGTGTCTGGATCACTACATTCGCACCGGCTGTTGAAGTGATGAAATAGTAACCGGGAGCAACTGTTCCGGATGTAGCGCTTCCGCCGACTGTATCCTGTGCGAAGCCACCGGTAGGAAACACGGACAGATTCATTGCCGCAAAAGCCGTTGCGATCTCCTGTACTGTTTTGCCCTCTTTTAATTCGACATACCACTTGTCTATATCGACAACCTTGGTTATATTGAAAAGCCCGGTCGCTTCAATCTGAGCTGCTTTAGCCGCCGAGTCTACGTAGTAAGCAACTTTACCGTCTGACTGCGTCGCTCCATCCTGAACGGGGTCTTCCTCGATGTCCGCCTCAAAAATTCGGTACCATTTATACTCTGTGGTATCCGACTGGCCCTCAGCGGTTTCAGAGGTGGTTTTGATCGTTATACTGGGTGTTGACGGCTCTTCCGCTGCAAATGCAGCAGATCCCATCGCCATGCAAAGCACGAAAGCAAGTACTAACGCAAGAATCCTCTTTGTTTTTTTCATGTTTCCATCCTTTCTGTAGTCCTTTCGGGACTCGTTTTATTTGAGCCCTGAAAGGGCCGGTTACATTTTATCAGCGCACTCTCCCGATCTGCGAGAGCGGCCAGACGCGGTAAACGATCTTACCGACGATCTGTTCTTCTGAGACACATCCGATCGATGTGTTGCGTGAGTCAATGGAGACCGATCTGTTGTCTCCCATGACGAAGATCCTGCCGTCCGGAACCTGGTAGGGGAGCTCGATGTTCGTCTCCCCATAGGCCTTATCGTCGAGATAAGGTTCCTCCAGTTTCTCGTGGTTGACAAAGACGTTTCCGTCCTTGTCTATGTCCACCCAGTCGCCCGGACCGGCGATCACGCGCTTGACCAGAATATTGTTGTTGTAATAGAAAGCAACAACGTCTCCGGTCTTCATATTGGAACTCTTGACGGACACCACGATGTCTCCGTTATCCAGGGTTCCTCTCATTGATTTTCCGTAGATCCTCAGGACCGGTAGGAAGAGTACTGCCACCAGTACAGCTGCCGCGGCGACGACTACCAGCGTGAGGAAGGTGCTCGTCACCATATTGCGGAATCTGTGATAGTAGCGGTCACGCTTTACGGCCTCTTCCAGTTCAGCGGTGTTCGGGAGCTGCGGTATATTTTGCCTGTCTGTTGCCATTATCCCGATTTAATCCGCCCCCTTTCTGCCCTGAAAACCTCTCTGAGACGCCCGCAGTGCCAGTCCGGCCGCTGCTGTGATCACAAGGATCAGACCGAGAATGGTAAGCATTCTCGTGCCGGGTCCGCCTGTGGAAGGCAGCGCGACACCCGTGGAGTTGGAGATCAGCATCGTGTAGACGCCGGTTTCCAGGCTGTAAGTGATTCCTCTGCCATCCTGGGATATTGCGGTTCCGTCATCGTAATGCACAGCACTTGGTGCGGGATCATGCGTCACGACTACAATGACCGGCAATTTCCTGATGTAATAGCCTTTGGGCGCAGTTGTTTCAATAAGGTGGTATGTGCCGACGGGCAGCCGGAACACATCCGAGCCGCCGAGCGCGAGCATTCCGTCCGCGCCGGACTTCAGTCCGCTCAGCATTGGCGTGCTCTCCCTCTGACCGTCTATGACGCGGTATAGGTCGAAAACTGCATCGGCCAGCGCCGAATCATACGGTTTTTCGACATCGACTTTCTTGAAGCTGACCTTGTGCTGCTTATCATTCGGGATCGTGATCAGGTAAGCCACATTTCCGGTCTCCGGATCTGTCTCCTGGGTCAGCCAGCTCTGGTGCCCTGCAGACTCTATCGAGACTGTTCCGTCGCTTCCGATCGTAAAGCAGAGGTCCTCTGCCAAAATATCGTAGTCTTCAATCGTCCTCGTCTCTGTCAGGTAGTAAGTTCCCACAGGGAGGTTCATTGTGACATTTGGTACGATACCGTTTTCATTCGTCACAAGGTCTTCATAGCCTGTCATAGGCTTGTAGTCTTTGACTTTATGTCCGTGTACGTCCGTCACCTGGCGGTACAGCGCAAAGTGCACGCCCTCAAGCGGGTTCACGGAATCGGGGTCAGACCCCGGCTCTTCGCTGCCGACCTTCACGACACGGAACGCGGTCGGCCTGTTCTTGACGGTGATCGCGGCTGTCATTCCGCTCGCGGGATGAGCATCCAGTTCCCACAGGCCCTGGGGACCGTCTACCGTCACATTGTTTTCCTCATCAACTGTGATCGTCACAGGTTCGGGCAGAGCCACAAACCCCTTCGGCGCATTTGTCTCTGTCAGCGTATAGGTGCCCACTGACAGGTATGCGATCGTGATCAGGCCATCGCCCGCGCGGGATGTATAAGAAGCTGCCGCCACATCCCGGCCTTCCGAGTCTTTCAGTGTAAAGACCGCTCCGGCAAGGATATCTCCGGACAGGTCTTTTTTGTAAATTTCAATACCGGGACGGGAATTTATCACCTTATCCGTCCGCACATTTTCGTTGTGCAGGGTCTGCTCGCCCGGTTCATAGTGGACCGAATACACGTATCCTTCTCTGGGCTCTCCACCGACAGGTTTCCCGCCGATCTCCAGCGTTCCGCCTTCTTCGATCGGAGTCACAGAACTGTAACCGGTCACTTTGCCGTTCGCATCCACATTGAAATCAGGGCCCTTGGTCACCGTTACTTCTCTTATGACATAATCCGAGAACGGTCTGTCATTATTGAGAGCCCCAAAGAAGTAGTAAACATCCTTATCGGTATCAGAAAATCTTCTGACAGTTCCTTCAACCGGATCAGGGGAGATTCCTCCGCCCTGTTCCTTCAGGTACACGGCAAAATAGATATCGTCGTGGCTCTCCATGAAGTCCTTGTCTGACCATATCTTCTCAACTGTGAGTCCCCAGCCCTTCTGGTTGCTGACCCTCAGTTTCGGATCTTCATCCACAGCGATCGTTCCGCTGATCGGGACATCTCTGTTGTTGATATAATGCCCTTCATCGATCCTCTGATATCCGTCAAGGAGACGCAGTGTGTAGCCGCGGGGAATCTCGGCGATTCTCTCTTCCAGTTTGTACTGGGTGCCTACGATAAGGTTTCGGAGTTCAATTGTGTGATCCGCGGGGATCTTGGAAATAGTTCCATAGATCGACGTAGTAA
>CACYWX010000420.1 GCA_902778205.1 uncultured Ruminococcus sp.
AAGGGAAAACGTGCAGTATTCAGGGAATTCTCAAAGTGCCCTTGACAAAATGCCCCAATCTGTGTATCATATCATCAGAAGCATCTTCTGAATATGAATAACAGGGGGCATTGTCATGGCGAAGAAGAAAAAGAAAGCGGTGGATCCGCAGGAAAAGCTGCCGAACGGCATGTACAAGGAACGCACGGTTCAGGCCGTGATGCAGGGAGGACTTCTTCTGGTGTTCCTCATCGGCCTGGCCGTGTTCTCCTACATTGTCTCCATGATTCCGGCGGGACTTTTCGGCGTGGCCATCACCCGGGAGAACACCACCACCCAGAGCGTCTACGACGTCCAGAATATCGTGCTGGCCCTGCTGGGTCTGGCCATCTGCGCGGTGGGCGGCATGTTCCTGGCCCGCAAGATCGGCGAGGCGGACGCCATGTACGCCTTCCGGAACGGTCAGGACAGGACCCTGGACAAACGGTATCTGCTCCTGTCCGTGGCGCTGGCCTTTCTCGTCTACTTCATCCTGTCCGGCGTGGCGGGGCTTTCCTTCTTCGCCGGTCCCATCCGGTATCTCGGCATTTTTCTCTCCCGCTCTCCCCGGAAGATCAACGAGGGCATCAAGGTCCCGATCCTGCTCCGGATGCTGGCCGCGGTCATCTGCCTGGCCGTGGAGATCCCGCTGGTGATCAAGGGCACCTTCGACGGATTCCGTTCCGGCATGGAGGAGCTGGAGGAGGAGGAAAAGGAGAACGCCCGGATGGAGGCTGAACGAAAGGCCCGCGAGGAAGCCGAGGCCGCCGAAAAAGCCGCCCAGGAAGCCGAACGAGCCGCCCGCCGCGCAAACCGCGACCGGCAGTAAAGGATACTCACTTTAGTATCCCTTCCATTCCAACAAAGCCGCTCATCGGGTCGTGTCCGGGGCGGCTTCTTCTGAATCAGGTGGTGTTTCCTTGCTTCCGGTGAGAAAGAAAAAGAGAAAACCCTATGTCCCCCTCGGCCGGGTTGAGCGGCGGATCGAGTTGGCCAACCGGCTCAGCCTGGTCCTTCTGATCCTGTCCCTCTGCGCGGTGTACTGCATCAACGCCCTGCGCCTGACGGGCACCCTGACTCCCACCATGGAGTTGATCGACGGTCACGCCGCCGTTCGGTTCGTGGACGTGGGGCAGGGGGACTGTACGCTGGTGGTCCACGGAGGACACGCGGTGCTCATCGACGCGGGCTCCGGCTGGACCGACGACGCCACCGCAGAATATATCCGCACCTACGCGCCCTCCGTGGATGCGTTTTTCGTGACCCATCCCCACGAGGACCATATGGGCGGAGCGGAGAAGGTCCTCCGGGCCTGCCGGGTGGGCGCCCTCTATCTGCCGGACGCCGTAAGCCATGAGTCATTCTACGAGAGGACCCTGGAGATGGCCCGGCGGAGGAAGACGGAGGTGGTGCGGGTGACGGAGGGCGGGGAATACCTCTTCGGCGACATCCGGGTGGAGCTGTTCGACACCCTGGACTATCCCTGGGAGGATATGAACGACGCCTCCCTGCTCCTGCGCGTCTCCGTGGACGGCATGTCGGTGTTCGTTGGCGGCGACGCGGAACGGGGCCTGGAGGGATATGCGGTGTCCCGCGGCTTCGACCTTTCGGCAGGGATCTATCAGGTCAACCACCACGGCTCATCCTCCTCCACCACGGAGGCCTTTCTGGACCGGATCTCCCCGTCCGTGGCCGTGATCTCCTGCGGGCGGAACAATCCCTACGGCCACCCGGCGCAGACGGTGCTGGACCGGCTGGAGGACCGGGGCATCGAAGTCCGCAGGACGGACAGGGAGGGCACCGTGGTGATCCGGGGAAGGTCCTGACGCGGATTTCCGGGGCGGCAACCGATTGTTGCTTGACATATGCGGATAATATAACTACAATTATAACCGGAAAGGAGGGATGGATATGGCTTGGCTTCTCCTCTGCGCGGCCGGTCTGATCCTGCTGTGGCCGTGGCTCCGGTGTCTCCTCCGGCGGATCGTCATGGCGGCGAAGCTGAGGCGGACGGCTGCCGGGAACGGATGGACCCTCAAACCGGCCCGGCTCCTCTGGTTCCTCTCGCCGAACGGAGGAACGCGGGCGGACTGCTTCATCCGGGGAAAGACCGAGGACGGGGAGAGGGTCTATTCGATCAAGCTCTGGGCCTCTCTTTTCCGCATGCAGAACGCATATTTCATCGGCTCCGATCCCGGGACGGTGCGGTATAAGCGGATCGTGCCCCTGGCGGGCAGGTTCGGCGGGAAATACGGATGGGAGCTGAACGAGATCGCCGAAGGGACCGGCGGCGGGATCAATATGGTCACCGAGAGCCGGGAGAAGAAGCGTCCCGCCGTGGACTATTGGTCGGGAGCCGGCGGGGCGTATGAGGTGATTCCGGTCTTGCTGTTCTGTCCCGCGCCGCTGAACGTGGCCGAGGCCCGGATCGTCCCCCTGACCCACAGCACGGTGGAGCGCCTGCCCATGTTCACAAGGCCCGCAGACACCACCCTGTCCGTCCGCCGCCTCTTCGACGGGGATCTGCTCCACGAGCGGGAATTCGTCTTCGGCACGGAGGCGTTTCTCAGCGAGCTGAGGCATCCCCATGTCGGGCGGTAGGCGGTCCGGTCAGCGGATCTTGTACTTCAGCCGCAGGTTGTCCGCGATCATGGCGATAAACTCCGAGTTGGTGGGCTTTCCCCGGCTGTTCTGGATGGTGTAGCCGAAGTAGGCGTTCAGCGTCTCCACGTCGCCCCGGTCCCAGGCCACCTCGATGGCGTGACGGATGGCCCGTTCCACCCGGGAGGTGGTGGTCTGGTACTTCTTTGCCACGGATGGGTAGAGCACCTTGGTGACGGAGTTGATGACGTCCGAGTCCTGCACCGTCATGAGGATCGCGCTCCGCAGGTACTGATACCCCTTGATGTGGGCCGGAACGCCGATCTGGTGGATGATCCGGGTCACCTGGGTCTCGATGTCCGCCGGAAGCGCCCCGTCCTCCGTCTTTTCGGCGGGCTGGTGCGCGGCTCCGGCGGGGAGGGAGCGGCGGTTCTTCAGGATCGTGGCGATGCCGGACAGCAGGGCCTCGTAGTCCACGGGCTTCTGCAGACAGAGGGACGCGCCGCTGCGGTTGGCCTCCATCAGCACGCCGGGCGTGGAGACCTGGGTCAGGACCACGAAAGCGGGCTTCTCTCCTCCCTCGCCGCTCCGGCGCAGAAGCGTCAGGGCGTCCGCCGACCAGAGATCCGCAATGACCACGTCGAACCGCTCCTCCCGGATTTTTGTGAG
>CACYWX010000421.1 GCA_902778205.1 uncultured Ruminococcus sp.
CCTACGCCTTCGACCGGGGGATCAACTTTGCGGACACGGCCCAATACTACGAAAATTACGGCCTCATCCGGGCGGCTCTGAAAAAGGCGCGGCACGGGGACGAGGTCATGATCTCCTCGAAAACCTATGCCTGGAACCGGGAGCTGGCCCTCGAAGCCGTGGAGGAAGCCCGCCGGGAGCTGGACCGGGACGTCATCGACGTGTTCATGCTCCACGAGCAGGAGAGCTGGGACACCCTGCGCGGCCACAGAGAAGCCCTGGACACCCTCTTCGAGCTCCGCGAGCGGGGGATCGTCCGTGCGGTAGGCGCGTCCACCCATCACGTTGCCCTGATCCGCGGGCTGATCCGGCTGTCCCGGGAGGAGGGCGTCACCGTTGACGTCTGCCATCCCCTCTACAACATGGCGGGCATCGGCATCGCGGACGGGGACGAGCCCGATATGGCGGCGGCCCTGACGGATCTGAAGACCCTGGGCGGCGGCGTATTCGGCATGAAGGCTCTGGGCGGCGGTCATCTGGGCGCCTCCGCCGAGGACGCGCTCCGGTTTGTGCTGGACAAGCCCTTCATCGACGCCGCCGCGGTGGGCATGCAGTCCTTTGCCGAGGTGGACGCCAATCTGCGGCTTCTGACGGAGGGCTCCTTCTCGGAGGAGGACCGGGCCGGACTCGACCGAATCGAGCGGAGGCTTCGGGTGGAGGACTACTGCGAGGGGTGCGGAGCCTGCGTCCGTCGGTGCGGCGAGGGAGCCCTGCGTCTGGTTCCCGTGCAGGCTGAGGCGGGCGGCTATGATCTGTCGGCGGATTTCGCGGCCTCGGAGGGGCTTGCTCTCCCGGAGGGCGGTCCCCGATTCCGTGCGGAGCCGGACGATGCGAAATGCGTGCGCTGCGGCTACTGTACGAAAGTCTGCCCCGTGTTCGCACTGAAAATCTATTGAAAAACGGCCCGACGCCGCCTTTCCGGAGGATCCGGGGCGCGCCGGAATGCCGTACGATCATCTGAAAGCACAAACCTTTTTATGACTGTCATCACCGATCTTGCGTCCCTGGAAACCGGTTCTTCGGTTCCCTCCGGCGCGGTTTTTATCCTGGGGCATTTCGACGGGGTGCACCTCGGCCACCGGGCGCTTTTTCTGGAGGCCGGACGCATGGCCGAAGCCATGGGTCCGGGGACTCCCAAAGCGGTCTGGACCCTGACGGGGCTGAACAAGGGCGGCGCGCTCTCGGACGAGGGAGAAAAGCTCCGCCTGTTCCGCCGGTTCGGAGCCGGATGGGCTGTTTCGGACGAATTTCGTGAGATCCGCTCCATGCCGGGAGAGGACTTCTTCCGGGAGCGGATCCTGTCCTTTTCTCCCGCGGGCGTGGTCTGCGGATACAATTTCACCTTCGGCCGGGGAGCCTCCTGCGGCGCTGAGGATCTTGGCCGGATGGCCCGGGAGGCCGGGATTGCCTGCTCGGTGGTTCCCGCGGTGGAGGCGGAGGGCGTTCCGGTTTCCTCCACGGAGATCCGGCGGCTTCTGGCCTCGGGCGACATGGAGGGCGCGGCGGCTCTGACGGGACGGCCCTGGGCTGTGAGCGGCACAGTGCGCCACGGCCATGAGATCGGACGGACCATCGGCTTCCCCACGGTGAATCTGCGGCTGTCCGAAGGAAGGCTGTCCCCTCCTCACGGAGTCTACGCGGCAGCGGTCCGCTGGGAGTCGGATGGGAAGCCCATGCTCTCCGGCGGGGTCGCCAATCTCGGATCCCGGCCCACGGTGAACGGCGACCGGGACGATGTGACGCTGGAGACCCATCTCTTCGCGTCCCCGGGACAACTCTACGAACGGGACGTCACGGTCTGGCTGCTGCGCTTTCTCCGGCCCGAGCGGAAATACGGATCGGTGGAGCTTCTGCGGGAGGCCATCGCCCGGGACGAAGCGGAAGCACGCCGGGTCACCGAAGCCTTATGGAGTCGATACGAAGATGAATTTCTCCTCTGATTTCATGAAAAAAACAATCAGCTCCGTTCTGGCGGGGCTTTTCTGTCTCCTCGGCCTGCTGCCCGGAACGGTCTCGAGAGCATACGCGGCGGAAAGCGGCTCCCAGCCCGTCATGGAACGATGCTCCTCCGCCTGCGTCTACAACTTCGAGAACGACCGGATGATCTACGAATACAAATCCCGGGACCGGGCCTTCCCCGCCTCCACGGTGAAGCTCATGGACGCTCTTCTGATCTGGGAGGCCTTCGGGGACCGCATGAGCACGGAGATCACCGTGACCTCCGAGATGCTCTCCCAGTACACGGGCAACAGCATAGAGTTCCTGCCCGGGGAAATCGTGACGGCGGATCAGCTGTTCAACTGCATGCTGGTCAACTCCGCCAACGACGCCGCCGTGATCCTGGCCATCGCCGCCGCCGGATCCACCAACGCCTTTGTGGACCGGATGAATGCGAAGGCGGAGGAGATGGGACTGGAGGCCACCCACTACACCAACTGCACCGGCATGCACGACCCGAAGATGTTCACCACTGCACGGGACACGGCGGAAATCGCCAAAGCCTGCTACGAAATCCCGGGGCTGATCGGCATCACGTCCCAGCAGAAATACGACATGGCCCCCACCAACCTCTCCCCGGCCCGGGAGATCTTCAACCGGAACGCCATGGTCTCCAAATACTACAGCGCAGCCTACAGCTACGACGGAGCCATGGGCATGAACGCCGGCGCCACGGTGCAGGGCGGATACACGCTGGCGGCTGTGGCCCGGGACGACGAGAACGACCTGACCTGTCTGGCGGTGGTGCTGGGAGGCGCCGAAGCGGACGGAGAGATCTACAGCTACGTGAACGGTCACCGGCTTCTGGACTGGGCCTTTTCCGCCTGGTCCTACCGTCCGGTGCTGAAGGACACGCAGGTGGTCTGCGAGGTGCCCGTGCGGCTGTCCTCCGCCATGGATTACGTGACGCTGGTCCCGGAGAGCACCATGACGGTGTACCTGCCCGCGGACGCGGATCTGGACGCCGAGGTCAGCTACTCCTGGCACACCTACGAGGATTCGCTGGACGCGCCGGTGGAGGCCGGAGAGGAGGCGGGCGTCATCACGGTTAGCTACGGAAACGAGCTGATCGGCACCTGCAAGCTGGTCACCACGGCCTCCGTGGCCCGAAGCGAATTCCTGTTCTTCCTGGATCGGATCGAGGAATTCACGAAAAGCCGTTTCTTCAAGGGCACCATCGCCGCGGCGGTCCTGCTGGCCCTGGCCTACATCCTGCTGACGGCCTTCCTGCGGGAAAAGCGGATC
>CACYWX010000422.1 GCA_902778205.1 uncultured Ruminococcus sp.
TGCGCTCCACCATGACGGAGCGGAGGGAATAGATCTCCGCCTCGGCTCCCTCGGGCAGGGAACGGATCTCCACGGGCAGGGCGGGGGACTCCAGATCCCGGAAGAGAATCTGGCAGGATGCGTATCCTCCCCGGGCGGAGAAGACGTCCGCCTCCGTGGAAGAGGACGGGTACGAGAAGATGTCTGGATAGGTGAATTCGGCGGATGAAACGACGGTGTATCGCATGGCGATGTCCTCCTGAAAAGTCGCGGCGGATCCCGCGGACCGGTTCTGCCGTTATTTTACCGGAAACAATATGGATTTTCAACCCCGAATTTGTGAAAAAACGCGGTTTTCCTTGCAATTCTCCGGAAAGGATGGTATAATAAATTCCGCGGATGCAAATTCAGAAATGCGGAGGACCGATCATGAGCGAGGAGAAAACCATGACCCTGGGCGGGAGGACGTACCGGCTGAGCTTTGAGGACAATTTCGAGGGGGACTCCCTGGACCTGACCAAGTGGTCCCTGTGCCCCGAATCCCGGCGGCAGGACATCGGCGGACGCTGGGCGGATTCCGAGACCTCCGTCCACGACGGGAACCTGTGGCTCAGGGCCCGGATCCGGGAGGACGGCACGCCGGTCTCGGGAGCCATCCGGACCATGGGCAAATTCGAGCAGGCCCGGGGGTATTTCGAATGCCGCATGATGTTCCCGAAGACCACGGGCTTCTGGTGCGCCTTCTGGATGATGTGCGGGCGCGTGGGCAAGGTGGACGGTTCGGCGGTGTCCGGCGCGGAGATCGACATCATCGAGAGCGGCGAGTGCGCCAGAAGGGGAGTGAACCACGCCATCCACTGGGACGGCTACGGCGAAGCCCACAAGGCGGTGTCGAAGGTGATCCCGAAGGTGCCGGAGCTGTACGAGGGCTGGCACACCTACGGTTTCCAGTGGACCGAGGAGGAGTATATTTTCTACATCGACGGGGAGGAGACCTGGCGCACGTCCGAGCCGGGCATCTGCGCTTATCCGGGATACATGAAGGTGACGGCGGAATTCGGCTCCTGGGCCGCGCCCATCGTGCCGGAGGAGCTCCCCGATTTCGCGCGGGCCGACTGGGTCAGAGCGTGGGCGGAGGCGTGAAGCCATCTGGTCAACCCGTCTGACCCGGTCAAAGCGTGGGTAGAAGCCTGACTTGATATAGACAACCCGTCTGCCCCGGTCAGAGCGTGGGCGGAGGCGTAAGGGATACTTTAAATAAGCAGCTCCTGTGTATGGCAGACTCTCCTTCAGTCAGCATAGCTGACAGCTCCCTCTGGGAGGGAGCCATAAGGGAAGGCCGCTTTCCTGCCTCCCTCTCAGAGGGAGGGGGACCGCTCGCGGTGGAAGGAGAGTCTGCTGAAATCAAATGAAAATCAAAATCGATGGATATACATATTGTTGACTTAAGTTTCCCTTTACCTCAAGAACGCTATGTCAATCTGCACAAACGGAACGGCCGCGATTTGTGGCGGTCTACAAAATTTCACGCGGCTTCGGAGGAGCTTCTTGTATTCTTTCCGCATCCGCTGTATAATCATTCTGTATCTCAGCCGCGGGGGTTCACGCTCCGCGCCTGTATAAACGGAGGAACATCCATGAAAAAACTGGCAGCATTTCTTGCGGCGCTGACCGGGCTGACGGCGGCTCTGGCCATCGGCGCGCATGCCGCGGAACCCGTCGACGTGGTGAACATCCCCGAAAAGGCTGTCACCGTGGACGGCGTGATTGCCGACGGCGAATGGGACGGCGCGACGCGCATGGTCCTGAATATTTCCGACACATCCACCTGGTCCGAGTTCGGCGCGGGCATCGTGGGCACCGACGGCTGGTCCCAGCTGAACCACACCGACGACGACTTCACCACCGAGCTGGCCTTCACCGTGGACGGCGAGGATCTCTACATCCTCCTGACCCGGAAGGACTCCACGCTGAATTTCGCCTCCGACAACTACCATCGGCCCTATTCCTCCGACTGCGCCCTCATGTGGTTCTACGACACCGAGTACGGCACGCAGTACGGTCTGCAGCTGCTGGCGGCCAACAAGAGCGGCACCCCGATCATCGGCTACTTCTTCATGGACTCCGACCAGGGCTCTTCCGACAACCTGATGGAGCTGGAATACGCCGAGGCGGTCACCAAGACCACCGCGGACAGCTACATCATGGAGGCCAAGGTCAACATGAAGGGCATGGATGACTTCGGCCACGACATGCTGGCCGGCGGCAACGTGAACGTAACCTGGTGCGCCGTCAACATCTGCGAAGAGGGATGGGACAGCGACGACGACCAGCACGTGCTGTGGGGCACCTACAACTATCAGGCCCAGTACAAGGGCGTCAACGACTGGGAGAACGCCCCGAAGGCCAAACTGGTCTCCGCGGACGAGGTCCCCTACGCGCCCGTGGGCGAGGTCAGCGTTCCCTACGCGACTCCCGTTATCGACGGCGTGATCAGCGAGGGCGAGTATCCGGAATCCGGAAAAGTCATTCTGAACAAGGCTCAGGGCAACCTGACCGCTCTCGGTTGGGTGGGCGAGGTTCCCGCCGAGAATTCCATCGAGCTGTACTACGCCTGGGACAAGAACAGCTTCTATCTGGCCGGCAACGTGACCGACCCGGCCTTCAACTACTCCGACATCGGCCAGTACAACGGCGACGCCTTCCAGGTGTCCCTGAATATCGCCAACGTCTTCAAGACCGACGACGGCTACGACCGCGCGATCTTCTACTCCTGGGGTCTCCAGGAGGAGGGCACCATCGACGTGATCCGTCAGGAATCCGCCAACAACGACACCATCTTTGAGGTGGGCCGCGGCCAGAAGACCGAGATCGGCTGGACCTTCGAGGTGGCGCTGTCCCTGGAGATGCTGGCCGAGGACGCCTATCTGAAGGGCGGCGAGGAAGCCATTCCCGAACCCGGCATGCCCATCGGCGGCCTGTTCTGCTATCTGGACCACGACGACACCGGCGCGCTGATCAACGCCTTCGGCACCTCCACCGACGAGGTCATGGGCTGGGATCCGGACGCCCACGGAATCACCTTCCTGTTCGACGCGAAGGAGGGCGGAGACGAGCCCGCGGATCCGAACGCTCCCGCCATCCTCTGGGACTTCAACGCGGACGGCGCCATGGATGCAAACATGGGCGCGAACTCCGGCGCGAACACTCTGAGCTGGACCGCCGATAAGGACGACGCCGGCAACGAGTACTACACCTTCACCGCCTCCGGCGCAGAC
>CACYWX010000423.1 GCA_902778205.1 uncultured Ruminococcus sp.
GACCGTCCTTCCATTCCGGAGCGGCCTCTCCCTGAATCAGGGGCAGGATCCAGCGGAGGCATTCGTCCGTCACATTGTTGTTCTCCGGAACGATCCACTCCCGCGGTACCTCGCGCACGGCGTTTGCGATGGAGGAAATGTCCTTCGTCACGTAGTTCAGAGCATAACCGAATTTGTTTTCAGGATTGCCGACGCGCTCCATCGCCGCCATCGCTCCGGTGACGCCCGAGACGGCCGCTTTGACCGCGTGCTCGCCGCAGAGCTCCGACTCGGAGAGATCCGCTGCCGAAGCCAGATGGGAGGCGCAGCGCTGAGGCAGATTCAGCTCGATGGAACGGACCTTGCAGCTGAATTTCGCCTTGACAGCATTTTCAAGGGTTTTTGCCGTTCCCTCCAGATACTTGTGGCCGAAAACGTCGACCGCGCCGGACTGGGTACCCTCGCCCACATAATGCCCGTCCGCGAAACGCGCGCCTTCCGAGACCGCGATCACGACGTTCGGGTGCTTCTCAAACGCCCGCGCGATGTCACCGAAGAAGGCGTCCATGTCGAACGGCACTTCCGGCAGGTACACATAATCCGGACCCGCGCCGCTCACCAGGTTCGGAAGAGCCGCCGCTGCCGTGAGCCATCCCGCGTCCCGTCCCATGATCTCCACGATGGTCACGGCCTTCACCGTGTACACCGCGCAGTCCCGGACAATCTCCTGCATCTCCGCGGCGATGAACTTGGCCGCGGACCCGAAGCCGGGCGTGTGGTCCGTCCCCATGAGATCGTTGTCGATGGTCTTCGGAACGCCCATGACTCGCATGTCGTAGTCCGTGGTCTTCACATATTCCGTCAGCTTGGCTACCGTGTCCATGGAGTCGTTTCCGCCGATGTAGAAGAAGTACCGGATATTGTGCTTTTTGAAGAGCGCAAGCAGCTTCCCGTAAAACTCCGGATCGTCCGCGGGCTTCGGCAGCTTTTTGCGGCAGGAACCAAGCGCGGAAGCCGGGGTGTTGATGAGCCGCCGAAGCTCATCCTCCTTCAGGCTGCCGTCCTCCTCCGTGAACAGCGGATAAAGCTCCGTCATCCGCTCCTCAAGGAATCCTTCGATCCCGTTCCGCATGCCGAAGAGCGAGGTCACGGTGTCCCGGTTCTGGGCGCAGGCTTCGATCACCCCGGCCAGCGAGGCGTTGATGGCCGCGGTGGGACCGCCGGACTGTCCGACGACCGCCGCTCCGATAAGACGATTGTTCATAATGAGTGCCGTCCTTTGCTGATATGGTAGTTTTCATGACCATCATAGCACAACCGCCGCCGTCTGTCAAGAGCGGAGGGGAGCCGTGTCGAATCCCGGGGAACGATTTTCCGGAAGCCCCGCCCGAATGCGACCGGTTTCGCATCCCGCGCGGCGTATAATAGGGCCGTCCGATACGGGAGGGGGAATGGTCCATGAACGCGGAACAGCAGGACGTCATCAGAAGCATCACATCGGGGAAGTCCCTGACCATCTTTCTGGAGGGGGACATCGACCACCACAGCGCGCGCCGCATCCGGAGCCGCATCGACACCAAGGTGTTCATCCAGCGGCCGGACGAGCTGATCCTGGATCTGTCCAGGGTCTGCTTCATGGATTCGTCGGGACTGGGGCTGATTCTGGGGAGGTACGCCAAGGCGGTGGAGCTGGGCATCGCCTTCAAGGTGGCCAACCCCAACCGGGACGTCCGCCGGATCCTGGACCTGGCCGGCACCGAGCGGCTCATCAAGATCGAAAGCGCGTATCCGCCGGGTACGAGACAGGAGGTCCTATGCCGAAAGCCGTGACCGTCAACCGGATGCGCTGTACCTTTCCCTCCTGCTCCTCCAATGAGGCCTTGGCCCGGTCCGTGGCGGCGTCCTTTTCGGCCCAGATGAATCCCACCTGCGAGGAGGTATCCGACATCAAGTGCGCCGTATCCGAGGCCGTCACCAACGCCATCGTGCACGGATACCGGGATTCCATCGGGGAGATCACGCTCCTTTTGAAGCTGGAGGACGACCGGACCTTCACCGCCGAGGTGCGGGACAAGGGATGCGGCATCGCCGACGTGGAGGAAGCCATGCGTCCCCTCTTCACCACCGATCCGGAGCACGAGCGCAGCGGCATGGGCTTCACCATCATCGAGAATTTCATGGATTCCCTCCGGGTGGTCTCCTCCCCCGGCAAGGGCACCCGCGTCGTCATGAAGAAAAAGCTCTCCATGCTTCCCATCATGAAGTAAAGCCGTTTACATACACCCCGTCCGGCAAAACCAGACGCGCCGCGGGGTTTGGGGAGGATGAGCATCATGGCGCAGAACGAAAAAGCGGCGGCGGAAACCCGGGAACTGCTGGAGCGGTACGCGAAGGAGGGCGGGGAGGCGCTCGAGGCCCGGTTGGTGGAGCTGAACCTGGGACTGGCGGCCAGCGTCGCCATGCGGTTCCGGGGACGGGGCGCGGATCAGGAGGATCTCGTTCAGATCGGCTCCATCGGGCTGCTGAAGGCCGTACGGAGCTTCGATCCCACCCGGGGCTTCGCCTTCTCCACTTACGCCGTCCCCCTCATCATCGGAGAGATCCGGCGGTTCCTGCGGGACGACGGTGCGCTGAAGGTCGGACGAGGGATGAAGCGGACCGGCGCCCTTCTGATGAAGGAGCGGGAGGCGTATATGGCGGAGCACGGGGAGGAGCCCCGCATGGACGAGCTGGCTCACCGGCTGGGCATCTCCCCTCAGGAGGCAGCGGCGGCGCTTGAGGCGGCATCCCCGGTCCGTTCCCTGACGGAGGCCATCGGGGAGGACGATTTCTCCCTGGAGGACGTGATCCCCGACCGGGAGGACGGCATCGGCCATATGCTGGAGAAACTGGCTCTGTCGGAAACCATCGGCAGGCTCCCTCCCCTCTGGCGGCAGATCATCTCCCTTCGGTACTTCCGGGAATGGTCCCAGCAGCGGACCGCCGACGCCCTCGGCCTCACCCAGGTCAAGATCTCCCGGGAGGAGAAGAAGATCTTCGCAGAGCTGAGAAAAATGCTGGCGTGAGCCGGACGCACCGGAATACAGAAAACCGGAACCGGAGAATTACTCCCGGTCCCGGCTGTTTCTTCTGCGTTTATTACGGGTTTATTACGGCTCGGCGTCCGCGGAAGGCTCTTCCATGGCAGGGAAGAGGCTCTCCAGATACACCGTGTCGATGCCGCCCCGCATGGCGTCGTAGTGATACCCGTCGTAGACGAATACCTTGTCGGACACAA
>CACYWX010000424.1 GCA_902778205.1 uncultured Ruminococcus sp.
GGGCCCGCATGGCGGCGGCGCAGCCGGAGATCTCGTCGATGGTCTCGGCCCGGGTGCTCTTGGTGGAGAGCGCCGCGAGGAAGGCGGCGTTCTGGGTGGCAGTGGTCTCGCCGGACATGATCTCGTTCATGACGGCGTAGGCCTCATCGTAGGTCAGGTCCTGCTTGCTGACGATCTTTACAATGGCTTCCTGGATCATGCTGTTACCTCCATAAAGTTTCGAATGATGGTTTCCCCGTATGGGGTAAGTATGGATTCGGGATGGAGCTGGACGCCGAACACGGGGTGCTCGGCATGCTGGACCGCCATGATCTCCCCGTCGGCGGTGCGGGCGGTAACGCGGAGGATATCCGGCACGGTGCCCGGATCGGCGGCGAGGGAATGATACCGGGCCACGGGGATCGTCTCCGGCAATCCCCGGAACAAGGGGGAGGATGTATCAAGCATGGCGTCCGACTGCTTGCCGTGCATGAGCTGTTTTGCGTAGGTCACGGACGCGCCGAATACCTCGCAGATGGCCTGATGCCCGAGACAGACCCCTAGAAGGGGTATCTTCCCGGCACATGTCCGGACGACCTCCTCGCATATCCCGGCGTCGGCAGGACGGCCGGGGCCGGGGGAGAGGATGATCCGGTCCGGCCGCAGGGCCTCGATCTCCGAAACGGTCATGGCGTCGTTTCGGATGACCGTGATCTCCGGGTCAACGGAGCCGACGAGCTGATAGAGGTTATAGGAAAAGCTGTCGTAGTTGTCGATGAGCAAGGTCATCCATCGATCCCTCCTTCCGATTCCCGCACGGCATTCACCACCGCCGCGGCCTTGTTGATGCACTCCTGGTACTCCGTTTCCGGCACGGAGTCCGCCACGATGCCCGCCCCGGACCGGACGAAGACCCGCCCGTTTTTCTTGTACGCCAGGCGGATGGCGATGCAGGTGTCCATGTTCCCGGTGAAGTCGATGTAGCCGATGGCCCAGCCGTAGACGCCCCGCCGGTTCTGCTCCAGCTCGTTTATGATCTCGCAGGCCCGGAGCTTCGGCGCGCCGGACAGGGTCCCGGCGGGCAGGACGGCGGCGATGGCGTCCACCGCGTCTTTGTCCTCCCGGAGCTCGCCCCGGACGGTGGAGCCGATGTGCATGACATGGGAGTAGCGCTCGATGCTCATGTACTTCTCCACGGTGACCGTTCCGAATTTCGAGAGTTTGCCCAGATCGTTCCGGCCCAGATCCACCAGCATGTTGTGCTCGGCCAGCTCCTTGGGATCGGACAGAAGCTCCTCCTCCAGTACTTTGTCCTCCGCCTCGGTTTTTCCCCGGGGGCGCGTCCCTGCGAGGGGAAAGGTATGCAGAACGCCGTCCTCCAGCTTCACCAGCGTCTCCGGGGAGGAGCCGGCAATCTCCAGACTGTCGCTGGCAATGTAGAACATATAGGGCGAGGGATTCCGGACGCGCAGCAGACGGTAGGTGTCGAGAAGGCTTCCCTCCGCCTCCGCCGTCAGGCGATTCGATATCACGGCCTGGAAGATATCGCCCTCGAAAATGTAGTTCTTTGTCTTCTCCACCATGGCGCAGTACCGCTCCCGGTCGAACAGCGGCGCGAAGTCGCCTTTCAGCCGCAGCGGAGGATTCACGGCGGGCGTCCCGCGCCGGATGAGCGATTCCATGCCGTCCAGCTCCATACACGCTGCCCGGTAATTCTCCTCCAGCTCGTCGGTGCGGATGTTCACGATCATGGTGATCGTCTGGCGGAAGTTGTCGAAGGCGATGATCTTGTCGAAGAGCATCAGGTCGATGTCGTTGAAGCGCTCCTCGTCCGCGGCTTCCAGATCCAGCGTGGGTTCGGCGTATTTTATGGAGTCATAGGCAAAGTATCCCATGAGCCCGCCGGTGAAGGGGGGAAGGCCGGGGAGCCGGGGGCTTTTGTTTTCCGCCAGGATCTGCCGGATATACCCCGCCGGGTCGGCGTTCGGGATCGTGACGGCGGTTCCGGAGCGTATCCGCACAGTGCCGTCAAGACAGGTGAACTCCAGCTTCGGATCGTACCCCAGAAACGTGTATCGACCCCATCGGGCGGCGTCCTCCAGGCTCTCCAGGATGAAGCAGTGCCGGCTGACGGCCTTCAGTGCCCGCAGGACCTCCACGGGGGTCCGGCTGTCCGACAGGATCGTCCGGCTGATGGGCACGGAGCGGTAATTCCGCTCGTACCGCCGGGCCTCCGCCAGCGAGGGATAGACATCGTTTTTCATGGTGTTCTCCTTTCCGGGCAAATAAAAACGCCCTTGATCCGCAAACTGCAGATCAAGGACGAAATAGTATTATTCCGCGGTGCCACCTTGATTCGCGGCGATGAGGCCGCGCGCTTGGCAGGGTACCATCATACCCCCGGCAACTGACGTATGCCATCACGTCGCAGCTTTCACTGCGCCCTCCGTGGACCATTTCAATGCAGACGGCAGGAAGATATCAGACCCTCTGCATAAGCGACCCGTTTGCCGCGGACATCTCAGCACCGCCCGCTCTCTGTAAGCGCGTATGTCGCCTTTACTCCCACTTCATCGGTTTTGGTTATGCTTTATAAATTTATGCTGATTATACACCAAATCGCTAAATTGTCAACATTTTTTTCCAAAAGCCGAATCCCTGCCTGCCGCTCCGCTTGCCGTGGATTATAAGAGGAGAAAACGGCAGGCATACAGGCTCTCGCACAGGGGACCTTTCCCGTTAAGAATCATCGCCCTTTAATCCATCCACCCATAATCTGAGGAGCGGGTTGGGGTTGTCGGTACGCCATACGGCGTCGATCTCCTCGTGCTCCTTTTCGCCGATAAGAGGAACAAAGATGAGATTGTCTTCGCCGACAAGCTTGTTTGTAAAATAATCCGGCAGTATCGAGATCCCCTCTTCCGCCGCGACCATGGTAAGGATCACCTCCAGATCGGAGGTGCGGAACAGGATATCCGGGTTATACCCCGATTCCTGATACAGGCGGATGAAGACCGAGTCGCCGTAAGATTCAAAATCCTCCGAAGGGGACATATACAGGATGCTCTCTCCCCGGAGTTCCGCCCGGCTCAGCTGCATGCGTCCGGCAAGGGGATGGCCGGTATACAATGCGGCGACCAGGCGGATCTGATCGGTCTGCCTCCAGGTCACAGCCTGTTCCTGTCGGAGATTTGTGCTGTCCCATGTGTAGATGATATCAAAGCTGCCCTGCATCAGGCCGGCGGCAAGCTGGTCGGAGCTCTTGCGCTCAAAGGA
>CACYWX010000425.1 GCA_902778205.1 uncultured Ruminococcus sp.
AGGCTGTGACCACATCAATATTCTTTCCCCTGAGACCGTATATGATGCTTACGTTTCCGGATGCCATATTTGAGATCATCAGAGGCACAAAAAGCGGAGCCACCTTGCCCTTGCCGTATTCCAGAAGTCTGGAATGCTCTCTTTCAAGAGTCTGGAGACTTCCGACACCGCTTCCTATAGCGCAGCCTGCCCTGAAAGGATCCTCCAAGCTCATATCAAGCCCCGCATCCTCTATGGCTTCCTTAGCCGCTGCCACTGCGAACTGTGAGAATCTCTCCATCCTTCTGGCCATCTTCTTATCCATGAAAAGCTCAGGATCAAAATCCTTCACCTCCGCCGCCACCTTGACCTTGAAGTCGGCCGTGTCGAAGCGGGTGATGGGCCCGATGCCGCAGACCCCTTCCAAAAGGGCGCGCCCGAAGGCCTCCGCTCCGCATCCGATGGGGGACACGATCCCCATTCCGGTGATGACTACCCGTCTGTCCATTCTGCTTGGTTCTCCTTATGGTGAAATACCCCGGCCTTCAACGAAAGCTGACGGCGGGGCAGGGTCCGGAATTTCGTCCGCTCACATGGCCAGGCCGCCGTCGATGCGGATCACCTCTCCGGTGATGTAGGCCGCGGCGGGCGAGCAGAGGAACACGGCCAGGGCCGCGATTTCCTCCGGCTTGGCGATGCGTCCCAGAGGGATCTGCTTCCTGAGGGGAGCGTCCTCGGGGATGTCCTTCGTCATGTCGGTCTCCACGAAGCCGGGGGCGATGGCGTTGGCGGTGATGCCCCGGGAGGCCAGCTCCTTGGCCACGGACTTGGTCATGCCCACGAGTCCGGCCTTGGAGGAGGCGTAGTTGACCTGTCCGGCGTTGCCCGTCAGACCGGCGATGGACGCCATGTTCACGATCCGCCCGTACTTCTGGCGCATCATCTGGCGGATCACGTGGCGGGTCATGTTGAAGGCGCCGCCCAGGTTGATGTTCAGCACCCGGTTGAAGGCGTCCTCCTTCATCTGGGCCAGAAGACCGTCCATGGTGATGCCGGCGTTGTTCACGAGAATGTCGATCCGGCCGAAGTCCGCCGCGGCCTGTTTTACCGTGGCTTCTGCCTCCTCGTAGGAGGACACGTCGCACCGGTAGGCCCGCACGGTCACGCCGGTTTTCGCCGCCAGCTCCTCCGCCGCCTTGCCGGAGATCTCCTCCGGGCAGTAGTCCGCGATGGCGATGTCCGCGCCGCATTCCGCCAGGGCCGTTGCAATGGCGTAGCCGATGCCCCGGGACGCGCCGGTCACGAGGGCGGTCTGGCCCTTGAGCATGTCGCTTGCATAGATTCCCATAATCAAATCGTCCTTTCCGTCCCGGATCAGCCTCCGAGGGTCTCGACCGCCGCCCGGAGCGTCTCCTCGTTCTCCACCTGCAGGGCCGTCACCGTCTTGTCGATCTTCCGGATGAGCCCGCAGAGGGTCTTGCCCGGTCCGCACTCCACGAAGGTGTCCACCCCGTCGGCGATCATGGCCCGGATCTCGTCGACCCAGCGCACGGGGCTCTTGATCTGTACCGCAAGGATCCCCGCGTATGCCGCGGGATCGTCGGGATACAGCCCGCCCGTCAGGTTGGCGTAGGCCGGGATGGCGGGCCTCTCAAAGGAAACCGCCCCGAGAACGGGAGCGAATTTCTCCGCCGCCGGAGCCATGAAGGGCGTATGGAACGCGCCGCTGACGGGCAGATCCACCAGCCGCGCCGTGATTCCGCGGTCCGCGCAGAGCTGCTTGAAGGCCGCCACGCCGGACGCGGTGCCGGAGATCACGGTCTGCTCCGGGGCGTTGTAGTTGGCCGGCCAGACGCCCTCGATTCCGGAGCAGAGATCCTCGATCTCTGCGGGAGCCAAGCGCATGACGGCGGCCATGGCGGGGGTGTCCGGCATCCGCTCCGAGGCGTCCGCCATGTATTCCGCCCGCTTCAGAACCAGGGAAAAACCGGTCTCGTGCGGACAGGCCCCCGCAAAGGCCAAAGCGGGCAGCTCTCCCAGGGAGAATCCGCCCACGGCGTCGGGAACGATCCCGGCCTCCCGCAGAGCCAGCGCCGCGCCCAGATCCACCAGATACAGGGCGGGCTGGGTGTTGATGGTCTGCTTCAGCTCCTCCGCCGTGCCCCGGAAGCTGAGAGCGGAAATGCCGGGTCTTGCGGCCTCGGCCATGTCGTAAAGGGCCCGGACGGCAGGAGAAGAGGCGCAGAGACTCTCCCCCATGCCCGGATACTGAGCGCCCTGCCCGGAAAAGACAAACGCGATTTTTCCCATGTTTATTAACCTTTGCTGATTGATATGTCCGCGTCACTCCGCCAGCCAGCGGTCCGCGCCCCGGAGAAGGGCCTCGGCCTCCCGCATGACGTCCTCGACGATCTCGGCGGCGGTCTGCTCCTTCTTCACCATCCCGGCGATCTGACCGGCCAGATAGCACCCGCCCTTTTCGTCGCCGTCGATGGCCGCCTTGCGCAGGGAACCCACGCCGAGGGCTTCCAGCTCCTCGTCGGAGATGTCGGTGTATTCCACCTGGGCGTAATGGCGGGAATAGGGGGTCTTGAGGGAGCGCACCGTATGTCCCAGCCGCCGCCCGGTGACGATGGTGGAGGTGTCGGTGGCCTTCAGGACCAGATCCTTATAGTGCTGAGGAACGCCGCATTCCTTCGCCGCGATGAACCGGGTGCCCATCTGAACGCCCACGGCCCCCAGCATGAGAGCCGCCGCCAGACCGCGCCCGTCCGCGATGCCGCCCGCCGCCACGACGGGGATCTTCACGGCGTCGGCCACCTGGGGGACCAGGGGCATGGTAGCCGCCTCCCCGATGTGTCCGCCGCTTTCGCCGCCCTCGGCAATGACGGCCGCGGCTCCGCACCGCTCCATCATCTTCGCCAGAGCCGCGGAGGCCACCACCGGGATCACCCGGCATCCGGCCTCCAGCCACAGGGGCATGAATTCCGAGGGATTGCCCGCGCCGGTGGTGACGATCTCAACCTTTTCCTCCGCGCAGACGGCGGCGGATCCGGCGGCAGTGGGAGCCTGCAGCATGATGTTGACGCCGATGGGCTTCGAGGTCAGGGACCGGGCCTCCCGGATCTGCTCCCTGAGCTTCGTTCCGCCGAAGTTCATGGCGGAGATGATGCCCAGTCCTCCGGCCTCCGACACCGCCGCCGCCAGCTTCCCGTCGGAGACGTGGGCCATGCCGCCCTGGAAGATGGGATAACGGATCCCGCAGAGCTCGCAC
>CACYWX010000426.1 GCA_902778205.1 uncultured Ruminococcus sp.
ATGAGGCCTGTTCGGACGTGAATCTCAAGGATCCGGACATCAACCGGCGCATGCTGGTGGAGCGTGAGCTGGAGAACATCCGCTTTGAAGCGGACGCTCTGCTGGCGGATGATGCCCATCGGAACGATGCCGATACCCGGGAGCAGACGGAGGCCCGTTATGCCCGGATCGCGGAACTGCGCAGCAAAGAACTCCGCCTCAGTCAGGAGCAGCAGGAGCTCAACGCGAAGGGAAGACCGAAACTCACGGTTGACAATCTGGCCCGCATCATTGAACTCTGGACCAAAATACCTGCCTCCTCCATCAAAGAGGACGAGCTGGAACGTCTGGCCGGTCTCGATGCCCGCCTGAAGGAGCATATCATCGGCCAGGACGAGGCGGTGGACGCGGTCTGCGCGGCCATCCGGCGCGGACGGGTCGGACTCAAGGTCAAGCGCAAACCAGTGAGCTTTATCTTCGTAGGCGGCTCAGGCGTCGGAAAGACCGAACTGGTCAAACGGCTCGCCGCCGACATGTTCGACAGTCCGGAGAGCCTGATCCGCCTGGATATGTCCGAGTTTATGGAAAAGTTCTCCGTCTCGCGGATTATCGGCTCGCCTCCCGGCTATGTGGGCTATGACGAGGCCGGCCAGCTCACCGAAAAGATCCGCCGCAAGCCCTATTCCGTCGTCCTCTTCGATGAGATCGAAAAGGCGCACCCGGATGTGATGAACATCCTGCTGCAGATTCTGGACGACGGGCGGATCACGGATGCCCAAGGCCGGACGGTGAACTTTGAAAACACGATCATTATCATGACCACCAACGCGGGGAGCAATACCAAGACCACCTCGGTCGGCTTCGGCGGTACGGTCGGCGACATGAGCAGGGACCGCGCGCTCAAGGCCCTGAACGAGTTCCTGCGTCCGGAATTCCTGAACCGTGTGGACGAAGTCATCTGCTTCAACAGCCTGACGGAGGAGAACTTTGCCGATATCGCCGTGCTGATGCTCCGTGAGGTCCGGGACGTGATGAAGTCACGGGATCTTACGCTCAGCTGGGACGAGACCGTTCCGGCCTGGCTGGTGAAGAAGGGATATTCCACCGTCTACGGTGCGAGAAATCTGCGCCGCCTGATCCAGAAGGAAGTCGAAGATACGGTTGCGGCCCGGATCGTGGAAGCCCGAGGAACCCCGCTTTCCGAGATCCGTCTGACCGCCGATGAATCGGGGATCCACTGTGAGATGAGCCCGGCGCTGCCTGCGGAAAGCGCCGCTCCGGCACAGGATGCGCCGAACGCGGACTGAATGAAAATCAAAGTCCACCCGTACCGCGGGTGGATTTTTCAAAGAAGGGAATACCATATGGCGGCAAGCAGACTCAACATGCGAAATACGACCCTCTGCTACATCGAACAGGACGGCGCGTATCTGATGCTCCATCGCGTGAAGAAAGAGAACGACCTCAATCATGACAAGTGGGTCGGGATCGGCGGCAAGTTCGAAGAAGGGGAGAGCCCGGAGGACTGCCTTCTGCGGGAGACCCGGGAGGAGACCGGCCTCACGCTGGATGCCTGGCGTTACTGCGGGATCGTCACCTTTGTCTCCGACGAGTGGGGGACGGAGTATATGCATCTCTTCCATTCGGACCGGTTTCATGGCGCCCTGCGTGAGGATTGCGAAGAGGGAACGCTGGAGTGGCTTCCCAGGACGGAACTGAGGAAGAAGGAACTCTGGACGGGAGATTTTATTTTCCTGGACCTGATGGAACGGCAGGAGCCCTTCTTCTCCCTGAAGCTCTGCTACCGCGGGGATACGCTGACTTTTGCCGCTCTCAACGGAAAACCGATGTGACAATTCCGAACAACCCATCCGTGTCGCCCTTTGAGGGCGGAAATAGAAAAAGGCCGCCCGGCTGGGCGGCCTTCAAGTATTGTTGCTGAGATTTCTTATCCCACGACCTGGAAGTCCGTGGCATACTGGCGGAAGAGGAAGGTGTTGGGAAGTCCGACATCGGCGATGGTGCCGATGGCGACGATGTCCGTGGGCTCTTCCAGGTTCACCGTGACCTTGACGGTCCCCTGGGTAGGATAGTCGAAGGAACCGACCCTGATCCACTCGGTGCCGTCGTTGACATAGACGGTACGCGGTCCGAAGACACAGTCAAACATCCAGGTGTTCTCTGCGATGAGCTGGTAATCCAGGGTAAAGCCGACGCAGTTTTCCACCGTCTCGTTCAGAACGGAATAGTTCTGCAGAGAATCCAGGAAGCCTTTCTTGGACCAGGTCATGCCGACATCCTCAATCGTGTCGGTGTTGGTGTACTTCGCCTCTCCGACGGTGAGGAGCGCACCCGGGAACTCGTCCGTGAGGAACCTGGTCTGCACCCAGCCGGCGCGCTGGCGGTTGTCATTGGAGAGATAGAGGATAAAGGACATGTCGTCCTTTTCGGCGAGGACGGTCACCTTGGTGCCCTCATAGGCCCAGGGCATCTTCTGCCGCCCCAGGTGCCAGTCAACGACGCGCTCCACCGGTACGGCGGGACCGCAGACACGCTGATTCTTCAGCGCCTCTTCCCGATCCTTGAAGATGTCGAAGACCTGAGAGTCATAGTCAAAATGAGCAACATAGCGGGTCTTGAATTCGCTCAGATAGCTGTCGTCATCCGGCAGATCGACATATCGGTCGTCTCCGGTTGCCAGAATGGCCTGCTTTGCGACATTGCGGATCGAATCCATGTAAATCTCGTTGGACTCTCTGCCGTCCTGACCGCCGAGCAGCGTGACGACTTCTTCGTAATTGCCGTTCTGGTAGGCCAGCTGAACCTGAGAATCCGCGAGGATCGCCTGGACCTCGTCATCTTCCGGAGTATCCGTGCCAGCCAGTTCGACAACCCTGGCATAATCCTGTTCGTCATATGCCGTCTTGATTTCTGCGATCCGTGCACGCTCCACAAGAACGGCCTGAGCCTGCGCGGCAAGCTCGGTGAGTTCTTCGTTCTGAATATCGGAGGAGGCGACAAGCTCGACGACCTTTTCATAGTCCTCCGCGTCAAGGGCGGCCTGAACCTCGGCGACCTTGGCCTGTTCATCGAGGACGGCCTGAGCCTGGGCGGCGAGCTCGGTGAGTTCTTCGTTCTGAATATCGGAGGAGGCGACAAGCTCGACGACCTTCTCGTAGTCCTCCGCGTCGAGGGCGGCCTGAACTTCTGCGACCTTGGCCTGTTCATCGAGGACGGCCTGAGCCTGGGCGGCGAGCTCGGTGAGTTCTTCGT
>CACYWX010000427.1 GCA_902778205.1 uncultured Ruminococcus sp.
TTTTCCTCTCTGGGCGGCACTGTGCGCACATTGGACGGTGCGGACGGACGCGTGCCGGTGGAGGAATCCCTTCCCCTGCCCTCCCGTCCGGATCCGTCAGCGGGAATCGCTGCAGCTGTGTTCCCGAAGGTCATCCTGACGGAGTTGGAGACCGGGGAGGACGGCGTGATACGCTGGCGGATGGAGTACGACGCGGACGCGGTGATCATGCGGTGCACAGAAGCGGAGGTGACGGAGGACGCCTACTCCCCGGACGGGAATACGGAGGCGGAGGAGCGGACCTGCGTCTCCCTGTCCCCGGCGGCGGTGAAGAACGGGCGGATCACCCTGACGGGAAAGCTCCGGACGGACCGTGACGCGGAATTCGTAGCCGCCTGGGGCACCGCGGATCCCGGAAAATGCGCGGTCCAGGGAGGCGCGGCGCGGATGGCGGGTGTGGTGAAGCTGACGATCCTCACAAGGACGGGGGAGGAATTCTCCGCCTCCGAGACCTCCGTTCCCCTGCGGTACGAATGGGAGGCGTTCCCCGGCGCTCCGGACGCGGAAGAGGGATCGGTCACGGGCCGGGCGGCGGCGGGGATCGCGGACATCACGGCCCGTCCCTCCGACAGCGACGGCGGAACGGAATGGACGGTGACGGCGGAGGTCTGGGCAGCCGCGGTCCTTTTGAGCGGGACTCCGGTCCGGGGCGTGGTGCGTCTGACTCCGATCCCCGGGGAGGACGGAGCGGACCGGCGAAAAAACATCGTCCGGGTCTACGTTCCGGAGCCGGGGGAGACCTCCTGGGACGTGAGCAAGCGGTTCCGACTCCCCGCAGAGGCCGAGCCCTCCGACGGGGTGTACGTGATCTGATCCTCTCCTCCGTATCCATGAAAAACCTCTGCCTGTTGTCCGGGCAGAGGCGTTTTTGATTTGTCGAAGAACAGAAGCGACCGATCCTCTTACGGGCGGAAGTTCTCCACACCCTGGGGGAGGTACCAGTCGTAGCGCACAAGTTCCCCGTCGATCTCCCACAGGGCGGGCGTCTGGTTCTCCATCCAGTCCACGGGCCGGGCGGTGTTCTTCTGGACGGAATTGGTTTTCCATGCCTCCCTCAGCTCCGCCATCTGCTCCTTATTCAGGACGCCGGGCTTGCAGGACACAAACAGGGGCGAGCCGGTCCGGGCCAGCACGTCCAGCCACTGGCGGTTCTTCTCCCACGGCACGGGTCCCATGATCCCCACGCAGTCCGCGTCGCCCATGAAGAAGGCGCCGTTCTGGATCAGCCGGTGGGAGAGGGTGTTGACGCCCATCTTCCGAGTCCGCTCCCATTCCCGGCCGGAGGTATCATCGCCGGTTCGGTTCAGCTCGTGGAGTCCCGCGCAGAGGTGGCCGATGACATTGCAGCCGATGATCACGCAGTCATCCCCGGCGGCTTCCCGGACCGCGGAATAGAAGTCCAGCACGGCCTCGGCGGAGGTCTTGGAGCGGTCGTGGAAATGCCATCCGTTCTTCGTCACGCGGCTGCCCATGTTCACGCCCCAGTCGCCGAAGAGATCGAAGGTGGAGTAGTCGTGCTTGATGAGCTCGTAGCCCCAGTTCTCCACGATCATGCGGGTGACGCGCTTCACGTAGTCCAGCACGGCGGGATTGGTGGGATCGAGGAATGCGGGATCCCGGGCCAGTCTCCAGTCCTCCGTCGCCTCGGGGATCTCCCGGCGGCCGTCCACCAGATACCGGACCCAGATGCCCGGACGGACGCCCATGGCCCGCATCTCGTCCGCCAGCCCCTTCATATCGGGGAATTCCGGCTTGGTGACGGTCCAGGGTGCGTCGGTGTTGTTCTTCTGCCATCCGTCGTCGATGACCATATAGGGGATGTTTCGGAGACCCGCACACTGCTCCGCCACGATTTTCGTGTCGCTGACGATGTCGTCGTGGGAGCTCTTGCCGTAGGCGTAGTACCAGTTGTTGGAGCCGTAGACGGGGTGCTTCGGCAGACGGGGATCCGGGCTCATGGCATGGCAGAACCGGCGTCCGGCCTCAAACGCGCTGACGTCCCGGTAATCCCGGAACAGGACCTCGCAGACGGGGAGCGTCCGTCCGGAGAGGATCACGCCCTCCCCACCGCAGCGTACGTCCGCCCACAGAGTGACGCCCGCGCCGTCGTACTGCCAGGAGACCATGGCATGGGGACGCACCCGCACGCCGAAGCCCTCGGTATAACGTCCCGTGAAATCGGGATCCGCGTCGGAGCCGTTTGACACCAGCATATACCAGGGCATGATCCGCTCCGGTTCGATGCCCCGCCAGCTGAGATCGCCGTAGCCGCGCTCCCAGTGGTCCCCCAGGATCTTCACGGGCTCACCGCGCTTTTCCCCCTCGGTAAAGGTCCAGCGGAGGGCCAGATACCGGACGGGGGTCTCTCCGGCGGTCAGGGTCACGGCCAGGCCGTCCTCCTTCAGGCTCAGGCAGCAGGACACGTCACCCCGCTCTCCGGTCTCACCGGAAAAGCGGAAGCAGTCCTCCGCGGCGTACACGGAAACAAGGTCGGGAAATCTGAGTTTCATAAGCATTCCTTTCCGGGCTTTACAGGATGGATTCATTATACACTATGGATCCGGATTTGTCAACGGATCACGAAAAAGCGGCCGCCGCACCGCTCCGGAGGGATCCGGAAACCGGTACGGCGGCTGTCTGTTCCGTCGGATTATGGCTCAGGGATTTGTTCAGATGTCAAAGAGCTTGTAGGCTCTGTAGACGTCCCCGTTGTCTGCGCTCAGCTGGAGGTAGCAGGTGCCGCCCTTCATCATCTGAAGGACCACATCCGGAACGCCCTCCAGGGAAACGGTGGCGCTTTCCCCGGCCTTTGCGTGGGCGGAGATGCCCGTAATGGAGGTCACGCCGTCCTTCACGATCAGCAGGTTCGCGGTGCCCGAGACGCTGGGGATGAAGGTGACGGTCTTGTTGGCGGAGGTGCTGACGGATTCGAAGCCGGTGGTGTTCATGTTGGCGCCGTCGTTCAGTCCGTCGGAATACTCGGTGCCGGAGCTCATGTCCACGATACAGGGCGCGAAGGTCTTGTTCTTCTTGTCCACCGTTGCGTTGAGGCAGAGCACCACATAGCGGTGATCGTCCACGTCAATGCTCTTCGGGATGCCGACGGTCACAGTGACGCTGGACGCGCCGGAAGCATAGTTGTAGTGGGAGCTGAAGGAGGTGTCCAGAGGCAGATCGGACTCGTAGTCGGTGAAGTAATA
>CACYWX010000428.1 GCA_902778205.1 uncultured Ruminococcus sp.
CTCGGGGTACGCCTCCCCGATCCAGCGGCCCTGCTCCATCAGCTCCCGGTGCCGCTCGTAGCTCCGGAAATATGTGCTTCCCGTGTCGGCGGAGGACGCGATGATCGGATAGACGAGGAACCGCCCCCCGTCCCGATTCTCATACCGGAACGCCGCGGGAGATCCGTCGGAGAACCTGGTCAGCACCTCGGCTCCCTCCTTCGGCACGATCCGCCGGTACACATGGCCGGAGAACGGCACGATCTCGCCGGTGTCGGGGAAGGTCTCCGGGGATTTCGCTCCCATGCGCTCCCCGTAGGACTCCGCGCCAACATCCCAGCCCATCTCCGTCAGGATCCGGGCCGCCTCCGCGTCCAGCACCGCGCCGTATTCGACTCTCTGCCATCTCGATCCCACAAGCCGCGCGTTCTGCCCGAAGACCACCGGCACCCCGGCGTCACAGGAGACCGGCACGCAGGCCCCGCAGAGATACCGGGTGGAGATCCCGCGGAAATCCTCGTAGGAGGAGGCGTCCGCTTCCTCCGGGGACAGTCCCTCGCCGAACTCCATGTGACGGAAAAGATCCTCTGCCTCCAGAGGAACGAATCCCGTCTGAGCGCCCCGGGGGAACAGTCCTTCGATCTCCCGGCCCAGCGCGGCGTTCTTCACGTGCCGGTCGATGTAGCCGTGCTCGTACCGGGGGGAGGAGGCGTAGTCCATCATGTACTTCATGGCCCCGGTGAACTGCCCGTCCGCCCTTGCGATCTGATCCGCGCACTCCAGATAAGCCGACGGGCAGACGAACCGCGGCCTCGGGTACACGTCGCCCTCCAGCAGGATCTCCGCTCCCCGCTCGTCCCGCCACTGCTCGGCCATATGGGCCTGCCTGCGCTCCAGGGTCATGACGGCGGCGAGGTCGGCCCCGTTCTTCGCCCAGTACGGCGCGCCGATGAGCCTCACCCAGGGACGGTTCTTCCCGGCGAGGGTGTCCGCGATCTGCATGAAATCCGCGCCCTCCTTGCCGACAACCGACGGAGCCGTGCAGATCCCAACGCGGCAGTCCGGATTCACCCGGTCCACCGATTCCCGGATCTCCCGGGCCAGCCGGAGCATGTCCCCGCCCATGAGTTCTCTCCACAGATCCCGGTACCGGCTCGGTCCTCCGGTGAAGGTCCGCCGGACGATCTCCTCCCGCCCGAGGTCCTCCCCGGCCAGCTCCGCATACCGCTTCACGTGATCCGGACACATGCATCCGGAAAAGATCCCGGCTCCGTGGGCGTTCATGCGCCAGTCGTCGTCCAGCACGATGAGCTCAGCCCCGGCACGAGCCGCCTTTGCCGCCCATTCCGTCACGTCGGCGCGGAAGGCTTCGTCGGCGCAGCAGAACCCGCCGTTGGCCTCCTGACCCAGGATGTTGACGAAGGGCTGATAGACATAGTTCCCCCGTCCCGCGCCCATGCCGTGGCCCATGGTCTCCCCCAGCCAGACGCCGACCTCCAGTCCCGCGGCCTCGTACCGGGGGATCAGGTCCTTCAACACATCCATGAAGGCGTCCGTATCGATCCGGAATCCGCCCTCCGTCCGCTTCATGGAACGGGGCAGTGCCAGAAGCACCCGGTCCGCGCCGGAACGCTTCAGCTCGGAGAGGGTCTCCTCCGCCTGAAAGCCCTTCCGGATCATGACCGGAATCGTCACTGTGTACATAGTTTCACCCTCCAGAGAGGAAGTCTTTGCCTGATTATACCATACTTTTCCCCGCATGACCAGTCCTTTCGGACAAAAAGCCGGACAAGAAAAGGAAGCCCCTCCGTCCCGAACGGGAGACGGAAGGACTCCGCTCTGTCACACCAGTCTTGATTTTCCGAGGTCCGCCCGCAGATAGTAGATCAGCGTCACGGCGGAGCAGACGATCCATCCGGCGGGATAGCCCATGGCGATGGGGATGATCTCGTTGCGGATGAAGTTGGCCATGATATAGAGGTA
The DNA here is from genome assembly GCA_902778205.1 of uncultured Ruminococcus sp. GTDB lineage: Bacteria > Bacillota > Clostridia > Oscillospirales > CAG-272 > UMGS1696. The sequence goes on from CACYWX010000428.1 coordinate 1,963, forward strand.
GATCTGCCGGAACACCACGAAGGAGCCCAGCATGATGAACATGGGCGCACGGCTGTTCCCGGCTCCCCGGAGGGCTCCGGAGCAGACCTGATTCACGATGCAGACGATGTAAAAGGGGGAGATGCGGCGCAGAAGCATGGAGCCGTACCGCACCACCTCCGGCTCGTCGTTGAAGAAGCCCACGGTATAGGGCGCGGCCAGGATCACGGGGATCATGATGACCACGGTGGAGAGGGCCGCCATGCCCAGAGCCACGGTGACGCCCTGTCTGGCCCGCTTCACCTGATTCTTGCCCAGGTTCTGTCCCACGAAGGTGGTGGAGGCCAGGGCGATGGACTGCATGGGCATGAAGAGCAGGGCGTCCACCTTGTTGTAGGCCGTCCAGCCCGCCATGGCGTCGGAGCCGAAATAGTTGATGTACTTCTGCACGAACACGTTGGAGAAGGAGGTAATGGCCATCTGCACCGCCGCGGGGATTCCCACCTTCACGATGCGCCCCATGGTGGGCCAGTGGATCCGCAGCTTCCGGGGGCTGAACCGGATGGAGGAGCGCGCTCGGAGCAGGACCAGAATCACCAGCACCGCCGAGGTGAGCTGGGACAGAATCGTCGCCAGAGCCACCCCCGCCACGCCCATATGGAACACGATGACGAACACCAGGTCCAGAACGGTATTCATGACGGCGGACACCACCAGGAAGTAGAAGGGTCTGCGCGAGTCGCCCACGGCCCGGAGGATCCCGGCTCCCATATTGTAGAGCATGAGTCCGGACACGCCGGCGAAGTAGATGGACAGGTAGGTGATCGTATCGGGGCGCACGTTGTCCGGGGTACCCATCATGTCCACCATGAAGGGGGTCATGCCCATGCCGATGCCGGTGAAGACCACCGCCATGACCAGTGTCATGGCGAGGGAGGTGTGGACCGTCTCGGACACGCCGTCGTCGTTCTTCGCGCCGTAGTACTGGGAGATCACCACCCCGGCGCCGCTGGCCAGACCCAGGAAGAACCCGATCAGCATATTGATGATGGGACCGACGCTGCCCACCGCCGCCATGGCCTCGGAGGACACGTAGTTCCCCACCACCCAGGTGTCCACCATGTTGTACAGCTGCTGGAAGATGTTCCCCACCAGAAGGGGCAGGGCAAAGGTCAGGATATGCTTCGGGATGCTTCCCTCCGTCATGTCCACGTCGCCGCGCACCCCTCCGGGCAAAAATCGTCTCCGGGTCGTCTCCGCCATTGTGCCGCACCTGATTTCCA
>CACYWX010000429.1 GCA_902778205.1 uncultured Ruminococcus sp.
GCACGGTCCACCTGCGTGAAGGTGTTGCGGGCGTCGACAAACAGAATCTCGTCCTTCCGGTCGGTCTGCGGCTTGTTTTTATCGAAAAAGCCACAGCGTCGCGGGGAGCGTGACGGAGGAAAACATATTCGAGGGGAGCGTCACCATCTGGCTGATGATGCCTTCTTCGATCATTTTCTTTCGGATTTCATACTCGCTCTTACCCGCGTCGGAGGCGGAGTTCGCCATGACGAGAGCGGCCTTGCCGTGCTCGTTCAGCGCTGTGGCGAAATAGCCGATCCAGAGATAGTTGGCGTTCGGAACGGTCTCCTTCTTGTCCGAGCCCTTTTTCGTGGATGCGGAAGAGTTGCGCGGTACGCCGTAAGTATTGAAGCGGAGGTCTTCGATCATGCGCTCCACGGACACCTCGTCCACATTGAAGGGCGGATTGGCCATGACGTAGTCGAATGCACCGAAGGCGTTGTACGGGTCGGAATAAAAGGAGTTCGCCTCGGTGATGTCGCCGCGGATGTTGTTGAGCAGCAGGTTCATCTTGGCGAGCTTGACGGTATCCGGTTCCTTTTCGACGCCGTAGCAGCGGAACTTCATCTGATCGGCTTCCCCGGCGTTATGGCGGTGCATATACCGCGCTGCCTGAACGAACAAGCCGCCGGAACCGCATGCGGGGTCGAGGAACTTCTTGTCGCCGGGCTGGGGATCGAGAACCTCCACCATATAACGCACAACCGTCGCGGGTGTGTAGAAGGTTCCGCCGTCCTTGCCCTCCGCCAGAGCGAAGTTCCCGAGGAAGTATTCATAGATTTCACCGAAGATGTCCACACTGCTGTTCTCCGGGATATCCTTGAAAATCCGGACGATGCTTGAAAGCAGCTCCGGTTCTTCGTCCGGGACAAGCTGGGCATAGACTTCCTTCGGCAGCACGCCGTCCATCTTCGGGTTCTCGGTCTCGATGGCGACCATCGCCTTTTTCACGAGATCCGCTTTCTCTGCTGTGTCCGGCGCGTCGTTGATGAAGTCGTAATAGGCGCACTCCGGCAGAAAGAAGCCGCATTTTTCGATGGAGATTTCCTTCTTCGTCTTCTCCATGCGCGTTCCAGCCCGCTTTTCGTACTCCGCGTCGATCTCCGCCTTGTGCTGCTTGAAGAGGATGTCCGCGTACCGGAGGAAAATAAGCCCGAGGATCGGCTGACCGTATTTATTCGCCGCGATGTGCGCACCGGAACGGAGTATATCCGCCGCGTGCCATAGGTTGTCTTTCAAGGTTTTCAGTTCTTTGTCCGTCATGCTTGGTTCGCCCGAATACTGAGTCGGTCAGACTGCCGAGGATTCCGACCGGCAAAAGACTATATTTATTCATGATATTATACCACATCCTCCCGCATCCTGCAACCCTCGACCTGATTTTCCACATGAAAAAACCGCCGTTTCCGACGGTTTTCTGTACTTGTATTCTATGTTCTGCCTCACTACCAATCCGTTCGTCGTCAGCACGCCGTGCTTCTCCGACATCAGTCCATAAGCCTCTGAACAAGCCAGTATGCTTCAACCAGCGCGATCGGCGCGCAGGTACGGTGCTGCCGATAATCCACAAAATCCGCCATCCGGCAGAGGGTCTCGAGCGACTGATCTGACACCTTCCATCCCGGACACGTCGCCGCGACCGCGATGCCTTCGCCCACCGCGCGCAGGGGATAATAGGACTGATGCTCCCGGAAATCCGAGGGCTCCGGCACGTAATACGCTTTCCCGCCCCAGCATCCGGCATAGCGCGCCTTGGCTTTTTTCCAGGTAACATACGGGATCCTCAGCCATTCGGCTCCCTCCGTGGTCATCAGCCGCTCCGCCTGCCGTATCGCCATCGTTTCATACGGCTCCGCCATGGTCTGCATGAAGGACAGGCAGGTCTCCCGTGCGCCGGACAGCGGGACGAAATCCTGCGTGCGCCTCAGGGCCTCGTCACGGTACCGGAGATACATCTCATTCCAATGGGGATCCCCGGTCGTCTTCCACGTCAGGAGGTACAGCATCGGCAGGCGGAGGATCTCATGCGGCAGGACGTCTCCCCACATCTGCCCCACGAATCCTCGCTCCCCGTCCTCGCGGAGAAAGCTCCAGCCGTTTTCGGGGATCACTTCCCGCTCCATCTTCTCCGCCATCCCGGTCAGCAGGCGGCGGACGCTCTCCCTCTGTCCCTCGTCGGACAGCGCGGAGAAGTACAGCCGGTGCGCTCCGTACCACCAGTTGGTGTACTGATCCCGGGAGGTGTCGATGTAATGGCTGAGACAGTCGGCGGGAGAGACGCCCCGGGGAAGAAAGCCCTTCTGCGGGGAGACGGTTGCGTCCAGCTCCATTCCCCGCCAGATCTTCGCCGCGTACTCCCGCATGCCCTCGTCTCCCGCGGCTTCGTACCGGGCGACAACGGCGTCCATCATCAGCCCGGCGTTGAGCATGCAGTCCTCCATCCCGGTGCCGTAGCCGCCCGGATTGGGAATCTGCAGTCGGATCAGCTCCGGCTCCGGCAGATATTTCGTCGCCGCGTCCGGCTCGTCGCCCACAAGGTGGTTGTAAAACATGCAGGTGCGCTCGTCAAAGAGACGGTTCCAGATGAAATTCCACGCATTCTCCATGTTTATTCAACCTCTCAGTCAAAATAGGTAGCTTTGATGTTGTCCAGACCGGCGGCATATTCATTTTCCCGCGTCGCATAGTAGGACGCGAAGTCCGTATTGCTTTCCTCCACAAACATCTGGTAGGAATTGCCGAGGTTCAGCACCGTGGAATACACCCACCCGAAGTCGAAGGACAGGGAGTTCCGGATCAGGTCGATCATCCGGGCGGAATCGTCGTCGCGGGCGTATTTGGATTTCAGCGCGGTATCGTAGAAGGCGGCTGAAACCGTGTCCGTGCTTTCCCGGCAGAGCGCTTCGATCACAAACGCGGTGCCGTCCGTATCCCTGCAGGTGATCGGAACGCAGATCATCGAGACGTTGTTGTTGGTGGAGGTCAGGTAATCCTTCTGCTCCTCGCTGAATTTCGGATAGGGCAGGATCCCGAAATCCGCCTCCATGTCGCGCATGGAAGCCGCCTGTCCGAACAGTCCGGTTGCAAACAGAGCCTGACCGTTCCGGAACAGATTCGTCAGGAACGCCTTGTCGGAGGAAACGAAGGTCTCCCCGCTGTTGTCGTAAAGGGAAACCAGCTTCTCCACCACGGAAACGGTGTGTTCCGTATTCCACGACAGATAAGGCGTCCCGTCCTCCTTCACGGATACGACGGGGGTATCGTAGGCAACGAGATACTGCCTGAGATAGTCTCCCCCCGAGATCAGCCCGAATCTGTCCGCGTCCGTCATGGATCCGTCCCCGTCCGCGTCAAGGGAGGTCCCGGTGATCAGCTCGGCGAGCTTATCGTGGGTCCATTTGCCGGAATCGACGAGCTCGTACAGATCGGGCAGGCCGTTCGCGGACGCAAGTTCTTTCTGATAATAGATACAGTACAGGTATTCGAGCATCGTTACTGTGATGTCTCCGGTGGCGATAAAGCAGCGGTTGTTGACGGTCAGCGCGTCCACGCCCTTCTGCGTCCACCATGCGCTCGACAGATCGATATACGGAAGGTCCAGAAGATTCAGGAAATCCCCCATCGTGACATTCTGAACGATCGTTGCCTGATACCCGGATACGAAATCGTACTCACCGTCCCCTGCGAGGACGCTGTTGTGCACGGCGTTGATGAAATTGTCCTTGTTCCCCCAGTCGCCGGGGGTGTCGATGAAGTTGAGTTTTACATCGTATTTTTCTTCTACACGGTTGTTTCTTTCCCGGATTGCGTCCGAGACCACCGTATCGCTCCCGCCCTCGTCCGGGAGAAATTCGTAGGCCCATTCCGTGCGGATCAAGGCGGTTACGGTCTGCCCGCCGAAGTTCTTTTCCGGCAGCGGCACAACGGGATCGGCCGCTTCGGTCTCCGCGGGCTGTTCCGCTTCGGTCTGCGGCTCGTTTCCGGGTGAGTTCCCGGGATCGGCGGAATCACCGGAGGATCCGCAGGCGGTAAGAAAGGCGGTCACAAGCAGGGCCGCAAGGAACAGGGACAGCATTCGTTTTTTCACAGCAAACCTCCTGATTGTGTTGAATCGCTTGAAATTGCGGTCGAATCCCGCTATAATCATTATAGCACGGGAGATTCTCTCCGGCTATGCGCAAACCAAACCGGAGCTTTCACAAATCAAACCTTTCGGAGGCAGGTATGGAGCTGTCCGAGATCAATCCCTTTCCCAGGACAACGGGATATTTTCCCAAATGGAAATTCGAGAACCGTTACAAATGTGTCGCGTACGATCTCCGCGTCTTCGCCTTTCTGAATTCCTCCGCGCTCGTCACGCTGAACGACAGGAAAACCGAGCTGCCCGCGGAATCGGTGCTGATCCTCGCTCCCGGAGAACCGTATGACTTCCGGAGCGCGGACCCGGACGATCCGTTCGACCTGTACTGCCTGAGCTTTGATCTGACCCAGGAATACAGAAGCTCCGACCTTTTCCGCCTGCCGACGTATCTCCCGGATTTCCGTCCGGAATTCCTCGTGGATCAGAAGATCCGCTCCGGAGACCGGGATCTGTCGGGTCTGGCCCTTCCCCGGATCGTCCGGAACTGCCCCGAGCTGTGCGGACGGGTGCGCCTCGTTCACCGGCTGTTCGAGGAAAAGCCCGTTTACTATCTGGAGCGGTGCTCTGGCATCATCAAGGAGCTTTTGTTTTCCTCCATACCGGATCCCTCCTCCCCGGACGAGGAGACGGCGCCCGGAGCCCTTCTCGCGCAGCGTGTCCTGCGGTATATGGAGGCGCATTTCCGGGAGCCGGTCACCGAGCGGTCCGCCGCCGCCGCGCTGAATTACCACCCGTACTATCTGGCCCGGCTGACGAAGCGGTATTACGGCGCAACGCCCTATCAGTATCTCATGCA
>CACYWX010000430.1 GCA_902778205.1 uncultured Ruminococcus sp.
CACGCGCCGTACAAAGCCATCCGCAAGGCATTCGGCATCGATGGCTATCTCCTGTACGATCACGCGTGGGGACGCGAGCCGACGACGATGGCTGAAATCCATGCGTACCGCCCCGAGACGCAATCTGTCTCCGAGGGTCAAGTCCTCCTGCGCGACTACAGCTATACCGAGGCGCGCGTCGTGCTCGTCGAAATGGCCGACCAGCTCGCCCTGGACCTGGTGACCCGGGGCGTGAAGACCCGGGAGCTGTCCTTCTGGGTCTCCTTCGACCCGGCCTCCCTGGACGAGCTGCGCGCCCGGATGAACGACCCGGATTACGCGGCGGACGTCACGGCCACCGAGCGCACCGTGCAGGTCCGGACCATCTCCGTCGGCCATATGAAGGATTTTTTTGAGATCGACGTGGAGAGCGGACTGATCCTGACGGAAAACAGCCGCTACGACAACGAGACGATCCGCACCGTCACCACGGAGTCCCTGACGGTGAGGGAGAACGGGACCCCGCGGGAGGAATACGCGGAGCGGGTCCGGGCGTTTCTGGAGGCGCATCCGGAGACGGGGGAAGAAACAGAACTGCCTGAATAAAACGGAGGTTTTCCATGAACGGGAGCGAAACCAAAAAGAAGGGGATCGGCGCGCTGGACGTTCTGATTCTGATCCTGCTGGCGGTGGTGATCGGCAGCGTGGGCCTGCGGTATGTCAGAAGCCGCGGCTCCGGAGCGTCAGAGACCGCCGTGACGGATCAGTACGTCGTGTCCTTTCAGGTGAAGAACATCCGCAACACCTCAAAAGAGCGGTACATGAACAAGGGCGACCTGTTCTACCTGGACGAGAACAATCAGTTCTTCGGCACCTTCCGGGACGTGGTCTCCTCCGTGGACGCGCAGAAATACTACGAAATGCCGGACGGCTCCATCGCCTCGGTGGCCTCCCGCTTCAGCGGCGAGCAGTACCGGGTGGACGTGGAGGCCAGCGTCACGGCCAGCGGTATCATGAGCCCGGACGGATGCTTCCTTCTGAACGGCAGCCGCTACATCGTCCTGAACGACGAGCTGAAGATCCACTCCAAATACGTGGCCTTTACGGTAGTCATCACGGAGATTGCCAAGGCCCAGTGAACCGTTTCGTAAAAAGAAAAGAGCCGCCTGTCCGGATCACGGATGAGCGGCTTTTGTCATGCAGTCCCGGCTCGGCAGAGCAAAAAAGAACCGCCCGGATCCGTGTGGACGGACGAACGGTCTTGATTCGGTTGGTTTGTCCGGAAAGCCCCGGTCCCGGAAGGGAAGCGGACCTTTCAGAGAAGATCGTACCGGCCCTCCATGGCGCGCCTCAGGGTGACGGCGTCCGCGTATTCCAGATCGCCGCCCACGGGAACGCCGTTGGCGATCCGGGTGACCTTGACGCCCAGCGGGGAGAGCAGCTTTGCGATGTACATGGCGGTGGCTTCTCCTTCCACCGTGGGATTGGTGGCCAGAATGACCTCCCGCACCGGTTCCGCGCCGGTCCCGGCTTCTTCCTCCGAACCCTCAGCGGATTGGGACGGAGAGGAATCCGGAGCGTCGGACCGGGGAGAGACCCGCGCCAGCAGCTCCCGGATGGTGAGCTTGTCCGGGGTGACGCCCCGCATGGGGGAGATGGTTCCGTGCAGCACGTGGTATACGCCGCCGTACTGCCTGGTCTTTTCGATGGCCAGAACCGCCCGGGGATCCTCCACCACGCAGACCGTGCCGTGATCCCGCGCGTCGGAGGCGCAGACGGAACACAGCTCGTCCGTCGTGATGTTCTGACAGACTGCGCACCGGCGGATCTCGGTCTTGGCGGCGATGATAGCGCGGGCGAACTCTGCGGCTTCCTCGTCCGTGAAATTCAGAACACAGAAGGCGTACCGGGCCGCGGATTTCTTTCCCACTCCGTCCAGCTTGCGGAACATGTCCGTCAGCCGCTCCAGAGGCTCCAGATTTTCAGCCATGGGATCAGAGGAGTCCGTTCAGGCCGGGGACGTTGAGACCGCCGGTCACCTTGCCCATTTCCTCATTGTTGATGGAGGTGACCTTCTTGATGGCCTCGTTGACGCCCGCCACCAGCAGATCGGACAGGGTCTCGATGTCGTCGGGATCCACCACCTCGGGCTCCAGGGCGATGGACAGGACCTCCAGCTTGCCGTTGATCTTCACGGTGACCACGCCGCCGCCGGCCTTGACCTCGTATTCTCTCTGATCAAGATCGGCCTGGAGGGCTTCCATGTCCTCCTGCATCTTCTGCGCCTGCTTGATCATGCCCTGCATATTCTGCGGACCGCCGCCGATTCCCTTCGGGAGTTTTGCTTTCATGCTTGTACCTCTTTTATGAATATGGAAAGATTGGATAAATTGATTTGTGCCGAGCGGATCAGAAATCCGTCAGCTCGTCCAGCGCCCGCTTGTCCTTCGGCTTCGCTCCGACGCCGATTTCCACGACCGCGCCGGGCGCTCCGATCCCGCAGAGCCGGAAGATAGACCTCAGCTTCGAGAGATTGTCCGGCTGGGACAGCATGCTCTCCGCCAAGCTTCCCGCCGTCAGCACCCGGATCCTGCCGCCTTCCTCGGAGACGAAGCAGTCGCATTCCATCAGGAGTCCCGCGCATCCGGGGATCTGGGAACGGCACCGCTCGATGACCTCGGAGAGATCCGCCGGGACCTCCCTCTGAGCGGGTATCGGAGTGTCCACCGTGCTGTCATCCGGGACGGAGGGGGCGGAGGACTGCTCCCCGGATCCGGATCCCGCCGATTCCGGAGACTCCGGGTTGGGAGATGCCGGGGGAGGAACGGGATGGGAGGGCAGGAAGGTCATGCCGGATTCCAGAAGGGCGATCCGGTCCTCCAGCGCGCCGATCCTCGCCAGCAGAGCCGCTTCCGAGGAATCCAGGGCGGCGTCGGCCATGCGGACCAGCGTCAGCTCCGCCGTCAGCCGCTTGGAGGCGGGAAGACGGGTCATTTCGCGCAGAGCCTCGTCCATCAGAGAGAAGTGCCGGGTCAGGGCCTCCGTTCGGAACCGTCTGGCTCCGTCCAGAAGCAGGCGCATTTCTGGCTCCGTGTAGTCCAGATACTGCTCCCGCTCGCTCTCGGGCAGCTGCCTGACCACCAGCATGTCCCTCCAGAAGCCCAGAAGCTCGGTCCAGTAGACGGAAATATCCTTGGAGGAGGCGTCCACCGAGGCCACGAGGGAGAAC
>CACYWX010000431.1 GCA_902778205.1 uncultured Ruminococcus sp.
CCGAGTACCGGCGGCGTCGGGACCGGACTCTTCACGCTCCTCGGAACGATTCTCACCCTCGGCGCGGGCCTGTTCCTGCTCCGCAGGGCGAAATGCCGCGGGTGAGGGAGAAGCATCCGGACGGATCGTAAGCGCATACAAAAAAACCGGGTGATTGTTCGCGCAGTCACCCGGTTTCATCCTGACAGGGGAAAGCTTCCGCAGCGGGAGGACCGCAGCATCACTCCCGCACGGTGACCGCGTTTCCGTCCGACAGGGTGACCCGAAATGCGTCGGAATCGATGTCGGGGGACGCTTCCACGGACCGGACCGGGGGCTTCCCCTCCCGATAAGGACAGAGAACGGTCACCACCCGGCGGGATTTGTCAAAGCGGAACGTGTTCAGCACCGTGGGAACGGGATAGTGCTCCACGTCGCCGATGCCGAATTTCGGGAGCCAGCCCTGGAATTCCGGCGACCGGACGCCGCGCGCAAGCTCCATGCCGCCCGAGGAGGACGCGACGGTCAGTCCCACGCCGTCCGGGAAGGTGTTGTGAACGGCGCGCCCGTCCAGCACCGTCGGATTGTCGTGCATGTGCCAGATCAGCTGGCAGTCGTGGGCTTCCCCGGCCTCGAAGCGGTCCACCGACACGAACATGGAAGGCAGGCCGGGCTCGTCTTTCAGAAAGATCAGCTTCCGCGTGTGCCGCACCCGGAGCTTATCCGGTCCGTAGCCCTCGTCGTAGGAGGCCTCGACGGTCTCGCGGGACTCTCCGATGTCAAAGCGGACGTCGGCCTTTTTTGCGATGTCCTCCGGGAGCCAGCGGTATCCCTCCCGGCGGTTCTGGTCAAAGCCGTCGATGCGGGCGGTGTTGTGGCCCCGGGTGGAGAGCACGTAGCGGCGCATTTCGGAGGTGTCGTAGTCGAAGGTGCCCGCCTCCGGCATCAGCTCGTGCCCGTACGCCCAGAGCTGGACGCTGAGCTTGTCCTCGTGCTGATGGGCCTTGCCGAAGGGAGAGGCGTCCATATAGGCCCAGAGGGCGTCACACTCCCAGGAGGAGCGGAAAATGACCATGCCGCTGTAATCCAGAAGGATCGATTTGTATGCCGGCGGTTCTCCCTCCGCCCGATCCGAGGCGAAATAGCGGAATTCGCTCCTGTCCGGCAGATAGAGAAGCGCTTCCTTCAGAATCCGCGCCGCGTTTTCCCGTCCGCTGTCGTTGACCGCCGGGGTGCGGAAATCGGGGGCGGCGATCTTCGGATAGACCGAGAACATCCGCTCAAGCCCTTTGAGCAGATAATCCGGCACCTCGTCTCCGTGCAGGCGGATCAGATCCACAACATCCTCGTAATTGCCCACGCAGACCTGATGATACCCCGGGGTCAGCTCGTACTGCATGCCGTCCGGGTAGACCTGAGCCCCGATCTCGCTCTCCAGCCTCCTGTGGACATAGGCCAGCCACTCCGCGCTCTCCCGGAAGAAGGGGAAGAACAGGGCGATCTGGCAGAGCCCCGCCATTTCCATGATCAGCCAGTTGTGGGAGGTGCAGAAATTCCGCAGCCGCCACCCGTGCTCCCACACCGACTTGCAGAACACCGTCAGCACCTCGTCGTCGATGGCGTACAGGAACGCGTGGATCGCGTAGGTCCACCGCTTCATGCGCAGACCGGTCTCGATGGTGCGCCAGCAGATCGTGGCGAAGCCGCTCTCGTTTTCCGGGACCTGCGCCTGGACCGCCCAGCTCATGAACTGCCTTGACCACTCGGCGGGGATGGCTTCGTCCCCGGTGAGGAGGTATTCCTCCGCCATGGACTGCCATTCCGGGTGGCGGTTCAGCTGCCAGGGCCATTCGCAGTAGTTGTTGTAGGTGGGGTTGGCGGTCCAGTCGATGACCTCCCCGAAGGTGTACGGGACCCGGCAGGACACAAAGGTGTGCTCCATCGCCCGCCGGGATGCCTCGGCGATCTTCTCCGCGTCGGGCGCGAGCCTCTCCTTTTCTCCCTTCAGATACCGCTCCGGATCGAGGGTCCGGCGGACGTACGCGGCGAAGAGGCGTTTCGCTTCGTCCATGCGGCCATCTTCGGCCAGAGGCGCGAGCTCTGCCAGCTCCGGAACGGCGGGATCGAGACATGCGGTGAAGAATCTGAAATCGGTGAGCCTGGTGTTTCCCATGGCGTTTTCCTCACTTTCTGCGGCCGGAGGGATCCCTGCGCGGCTGCTCCTCCGGAACGACTCCGTGACCCTATCATATCCCAAACACCCCTCCGCTGTCAAGGGGGTACGGAGAGACTTCGCCCGTGAGAAGGAACGGCGCAAAAAGCTGTTTTCAGACGTCCACCCCTTGCAAAGCGGGGAAAAGCATGATAAAATAGAAAGAAAAAGATGCAGGCTGTGGGGGCCGGAGTCACGGAGCGGGACCGGCCTTTCCGAACCGAGGTGAACCGTTTGAAAAAATTCAGGACCCGGGTGATCGGCGGGATCGAGAGCAAGGTCGTGACGCTGATCCTGATTTCCATGGTCGTCGTAGCGGCGGTGTTTCTGGCGTCCATGCTGACGCAGAACAGCATGCTTGTCCAGCTGACCGAGACCACCAACGAGCGGCAGGTCACCACCATGACCGGGACCACCGCCGCGGTGATCGATCAGGTTGTGGTGGAGAACATGGACCGGCTCACCGCCATGGAGGCCGAGGCGGTGGATCAGATGTTCCGGGATCTGGCGGTCCGGGTGCGAATGGCGGGCGAATACGCCAAAAAGCTGCTGAGCAGTCCGGACAGCGTGTCCCCGGCGGAATGGGAACGGCCGGACGCCGCCCATGACGGGGAGATCTTCGTGAAGGTCCTGTTCGCGGAGGGAGTCGATGAAGCGGACGCCGCGGGCCGGCTGGGCGTGATCGCCAATATGAAGGACATGATGACGTCCCTCTGCGCGGCTTACGGAGCGGACAACATTTTCTTCGCCCTGCCGGAGGGCGCGACGCTGATGGCAGATACGGTCCCCGGAAACTGGATCGCGGAGGACGGCTCGTATATCGCCTACAACGCACCGGACCGGTACTGGTACCATCAGGCGGTGGAAGCGGGGCGGCTCATATTCTCCGACGTGGAGTTCGACCACCGCACCGGAGAGCTGTGCGTCACCTGCGCGATGCCGGTATATGGCACGGACGGGACGCTTCTCGGTGTGTCCGGCGCGGATCTCTATCTGGACGAAATGCAGA
>CACYWX010000432.1 GCA_902778205.1 uncultured Ruminococcus sp.
AAAGCAAAATAAGCCGATAAATCCCAGTTTGTAGGGGAGTTTTGAGGCTCCCCTACAAAAATGGCTATTTATCAACTGTTTGTTGTGACATAGCCTTGTGAAAAAACATTCTTTGACTGGAATACGCAGAACGTGGTACGGGCACCGTATCCGCATGGACCTCGACGTCTGGAGCTGGTGGACCCATTCCCGCAGGGAGGGCAGAGCCGTCATCGTGCCGGACCTGTTCTCACGCGGCGAAAGCGACCGGAATGTCCTGTGCAGGACAAACAGAGAGCGTCCCTTCATCGACGCCGACGGACGGCTGGTGCATTGTATGGCTCTTTCGGGCGGATCCCCCGCATTCGGCCTTCTCTGGGGAAACGTTTACGGAGGGGACGATCTGCGGGAGCTGTTCACCGATTCGGCCTTTCTCAGGGAAGTGCAGTGTACCTGCGGAGAATTCAAGGAAGCGCACGAGGAATGCCGCGGGTGCCGATGGAGGGATCGCTGCGGTACCGGCTGCCGTGCCGAAGCGGTTGCCCAGAGCGGGGATCTGCACGGACTTGACCGGAGGATCTGCCTGTTCTACAACGAAGGCTGTTACGAAAAACTTCTCGGAATTGCAGACAAATACAGCCTGAAGGTACATCCGTAAACAAGCAGCCTTATCGATGTTTCATTTTTGATTTTCTCACATAAAGCCGCTTCTTCTGCGAAATAACCGGTGACTGTACAGGGCAATCCGTCAATCGCCCGTTGAAGCGTGATAATCATGTCAGCATTGTTTTTCCATTTTACGGACAGTGCGGCCCCCGACAGACAGGCTTATTTCTGTTCTCAACCCGCCTTCCCGCATTTGAAAGGAATCTGAACCATGAAAAAACTGTTCTCCCTCTTTCTTGCTGTGATGATGCTCCTCCCCGCCCTCATGTCCTGCGGCGAATCAAAGGAGAATACCGATGCCGCCGAGAATCCTGCGGGCAGTGAGGCGGGCACAAACCCGACCGTCCAAACGGAACCGGAAACGGAAGAGGATCCGCTGTCCGACGGTCTGCCGGATACCGACCTTGCCGGTTACGATTTCCGCATCTACTCCATGCTCTGGACCGACGGCGTGGAAACCGCGGCGCGCATGATTTCGGATGAGTTTACGGGCGACGCGATCAACGACGCCCTGAGAGAGTCCACTCTGAGTGTGGAGGATCGATTCAATTGTTCGATCCGCATGATCGAAGGCGGAGATGTCTGGCATATCGCTGCGAACGTTACGAACAGCATTCAGGCCGGAGACGATGCTTTTGAGATCGTCGGCGGGCACGACGGGACCATGACAAACCTGATGAATCAGGGACTGTTCTACAACATCAGGAAAGTCCCGCAGTTCAATTTCGACAAGGCCTGGTGGGGTCCCTCAAAGGTGTTGGAGATCAATGGAAAGATGTATCTCGCTTCCTCCTACCTCTCCTATACGGGTTTGCACTGGACAAGAGCTTTGATGACCAACAAGCGCATTTTCGATGATCTTGGCGTGGAGATCCCCTATGAAACGGTACGGGAAGGGACATGGACGCTCGACAAGATGATCGCCTTGACGGAGAATACCTATGTTGATTTGAACGGGAACGGGAAAAAGGATATTAAGGATCAGATCGGGCTCTGCACCGGCGTTGAGACATTCTACTGCCTGCAGGAATCGCTGGACATTTCCCCCTACCACAGGAACAATGACGGAACCATCGCGATGGAGTTTGACATCGAGCGCATGGATTCCGTCGTGAACAAGCTCCGGGCCCTCAACAAGACGGACGGCTTCACCTACAAGAGCGATTCCGCATTCACCTCTGAAATCTTCAAAACCGACGTATCCATGATGGTCCTCGGTCAGATCGCGGACGCATACGAGGTTTACCGCGACTGCGAATTTCCCTACGGCTTCCTGCCCTGCCCGAAGTATGATGAGAACCAGAAAGACTATATCAGCGGCTGTACCGATCTGCCGTGGGCAATCCCGAAGACCGCGACGGACGCGCAGATCGATACCATCGGCACCGTGGTGGAGGCTCTTTCGGCGAAGAATTACGCGGGCGTCCTTCCGGTCTATTTCGAGACGGTCATGAAGGCCCGGATCGCGGATTCTCCCGACGACGCGGAAATGCTCCAGATCATCGCCGACGGACGCACGATTTCCTTTGCGATGCAGTACGGTCTGGAATACTACAACACGCTGAAAGAACTGATCGTCGGCAATAAAGAAGTAGCTTCCTATTATCAGGGAAAAGCGGAAGCCGCGCAGAACAAACTGGATACGCTGATCGAATCGTTCGACGAATGGCAGTGAGGAGACATATCTGGCGTGCGGCGGGAGGCGGTCAACGGTCAGCCAATGCCGGGTAAACACCTCATTCAAGGATAGTTTTCTTTCGCTCCGTTCCCTTTTCGATCTGATACGGGAAAGGACCGCGGGCTATCTTCCGCAGCCCCAAAAGAATATGGCCGGACCTCTGAAGATCCGGCCTTTTCCATGTCTATATCCGAAGCGGTTCCTCGCGGCAGACAAAAACCTCCGGTTCGCGCGCCGGTTACAAAGGGAACTTCCAGATAGATCTTTCCCCGGTCCTCCTCCGTAAAGGACTGGATGAGGATGCGCCCTTCCCGCTCTTTCAGCCCCCGCAGATCGATCACCCAGCTGTCGCCGCACAGATAGGCGTCCGTGAGAAGGGTCCCGTTCACAAATAATCCACCAAGATTTCCCAGCCTCGGATGCTCCCGGTATCGGAGACCGCGCTTAAAACCACATATCTGTTTTCCGGATAGGGAGACCAGGTCAGGATGAGAGGACCATCGTCATATTTCCGCAGGAACGGGCCGTCGGAACCATAGCGCGTCACCATTCTGCCGTCCAGCATGGTATGATGGGGGGCTGCGCGGGAAATCGGCGCTTCATCCGATTCAAACAAAACCCATGGCCTGCCTTTGATCCGTTTCAGATCCTGTGTCAACTCCGCGGCACAGATCTCCCCCACATATGCGTTCTTTTCCGGGACGTAATGATCCGGCCAGTCATGGGATAGACGATGAACGGCGTCCCGTCTTCAACATAAAGCGTCCCGTCGATACAGCTGCACTCCTCCGGCGTAACCGCGTGATCAACAAGCGGAAGAAACGGTCCGGCAGGAGAATCGCTCACGGCAATCTGC
>CACYWX010000433.1 GCA_902778205.1 uncultured Ruminococcus sp.
CAGTGCTGTGTAGACTGTCTTGAAGCCAAACTCCTGACCGTAATGTCGAATAAGAGTGATTCAAATGACAAACTGTATGTACCAAATAATACAACAGACAAGATTACCGACTGGACATTCGAGTGGAAGCATGACGACGTCTATTATGTAATAGGGAAGGACGACAACGGCAGCACGAAATATCTCAAGATAGATTCTTCCGGCCTTTCGCTGGTAAACAGTGAGGGAGAAGCATCGCAGATTCAGGTTGTACCTGGAACCGGTGTTCACGCAGGAGAAATATGTCTGAAAAGCGGCAGTGCCACTCTGACCTTCCGTGGCTCTGCAGCGCTCGGTTTCTCCGTCGGCGGCGAGGTCGGCAGCGAGTGGCTGAATCTTGTAGAGCTTTCTGAACTGACATCGGATTGCTTTTTAACCTATTCCGCAAGCAAAGTCAGTGTTTCCGATGAGGGCATCACGAACGGCTCCCGCGTCATCGTATATACCCGCAGCTGGAACGAAAAAACGCTGAAATACGACTACTACGCGATCAGCTCCGACGGCAGCCTCGTGCCGGTCTATGAGAGCGGCGACTCCATCGAGTGGGTCAGCGGCCAGATCAATACCCTGCTCTGGAATTTTGTGGAATACTACTGGGAAGGGACCACCGACCCGAACTTCTATTACGAGCTCTACAGCCAGTATTCAGAAAAATATATCGCGCCGCAGGTCACGGGGGGGCAGATCCTTTCGGACGAGACCATCGGCATCAACCTGAACGGCAGGCGCGACGGACAGTACTATTCCCCGATCCTGGCCTGGGACGAAGAGAATTATTCCTACACGGGGCTCAAAGTGGAGAACGGACAGATCGTCACCTGCCCGAAAGCGGAGGCCATGGACTTCTACTTCGCCGTGATGCAGGATCTGAACGTGGATGATACCCTGACCACGGTCAAAACGGTCGATCACACACAGTACGGCATCACGATGAAACTGATCGATTTTAAGACCCGGAAGGAAATGAGCGACTTCCTCGGCAATGACGTGGGCGGCGCGGGCACCACGCTCCAGCAGGGGCTGCTTTCCACCGACCTGAAGAACGGATATCCCACGGCGGCCGGCGGTTCTTTGGGCAAGCTGTACGCGGAAGCTCAGGAAGTGAACCATCTGTTCATCCAGAGCACCTACGGCGAGACCGGCTATTTTGAATATGACAGCACGCAAAACTTCGCGACGCTGAAAGGCGCCAAAGGCGGGGACTTCACGGTCTACAAAGAGCTCGGCACCTACGATTCCGGCGGCAACAAACCGACGCTGAAACACGGTCAGTTCTTCCCCTTTAACGACCTGAAACCGGGCACTTTCGCCGCTTCGAACGGAAAGAACCTCTATTCCGCCACCGCCGTGCAGCTGCCGGACAGCGACCCGCGCAAATACGAGCGGCTCTATTCCATCGAATATGACGGCGTAAAGGCGGACTGCTACTTTGGCGCGGAGCTGGAAGCCAGCTTTACCCAGACGCCGAACGGCCTGGACGCCTGGGGTCACGACATCATCTTTGAATTCACCGGCGACGATGACTTCTGGCTCTACGTCGACGGCGAACTCATCATCGATCTGGGCGGCATCCACAGCGCGGCGCCGGGCAGCGTCAACTTCCGCACCGGCGATGTCTACGTCAACGGCAATCACACCACTTTAAGGGAGCTGTTTGAGAGCAACTACCGCGGCCGCAATCCCAAAGCGACGGACGAAGAGGTCGCCGCCTACCTCGGCCGGTTCTTCGACGAAGGCGGCACGGTCTTCAAAGACGACACCACCCACACCATGAACATCTTCTACATGGAGCGCGGCGCCGGCGCCTCCAACCTGCATATGCGCTTTAACCTGGCCGCCGTCAAAGAAGGCACCGTACAGCTTTCCAAGACCCTTTCGGGCGTGGACGAGAGCGGCATCATGGCGGAATTCCCCTATCAGATCCTCTATAAAAGGAGCGAGGAGGAAGGCGCGCAGGAATATTACCTGACGAACGCCGCCGCGGACATCCCCACTCAAAACGACAACTATGTGTTCTACAAGGACACAATCAATCCGGTGGAATATGAGCCTTCCGTTACCATCGACGGTACGACGTATCAGGACGTCTTTTTCCTGAAACCCGGCGAGACGGCCGACATCAGTTTCCCCGAAGGCGTGACCTCCTATAAAATCGTGGAATGCGGGGTCAATACGGAGATCTACGACAGTGTCGCGGTCAATGGGCAGACGCTCACGGGGAGCGCTGTTCCGGGCAGCGACAGCCGCAGGGATTACGGCATTGACTACACCACGACCCATATCCGGCCCAAAGTCAAATATAATAATACGGTGAATCCCGACGCGCTGCGCACGCTGACCATTAAGAAACAGCTCTATAACGAGGACGGAACGACGGAGATCCTTTATCCCGAAAACGATACGGAATTCTCCTTCCGCCTGTACCTGGCCTCGGAATTCGACGCGCTGGACGTCGCCAATATGCACACCTACCATGTGAAGGATCCGGACGGCTTCTACTGCAGATGGGACGCGGCCAATCAAAAATTCGTGAAGATCGGGGAGGGGATCTCCGACTATTCTTCCCTGAGCGAGGACCAGAAGAAATCCGCCAGTTTCACGACCTCGATCTACGGTTCCATCACCAAAATCCCCACCGGTTTTACCGCGGAGGTCCGAAACGTCCTGGCGGGAACGCAATACCGCGTGGAAGAACGCCCCGAGGAAGTCCCGGACGGCTATTCCTTCCAAAAATACGAAGGATATGACGCGGTGAACGCCGCCGTGAGCGAAAGGGATGACTCCGGCGTTCCGGGCGTAAAAGGCACCGTTGTTTCGGGGAAGGACGCGCCGGTCATCGTGCGCAACCTGAAAGGCTGGGGCCTGCGCGTCAACAAAGTATGGCGGGACGCGGACTATATGTCCGAACGCGACCCGGTCTATTTCGCCCTGTTCACAAAGGCGGCGGACGGTTCCCTGACCCCGGTGGAAGGAAGCGTGCGCCAGCTGGCTTCCACGGCGAACCCGCCGACACTGTACTGGTATTACGATCATCTGCCCGTCGCGGGAACGACCGGCGTGGAGGATTATCTGATTCGCGAGGTGACCCTCTCCGCGGCGAATCCCGCGATCGGCGACGACGGCACCGT
>CACYWX010000434.1 GCA_902778205.1 uncultured Ruminococcus sp.
GTCCGCCTTCTGGCCGAGGACCGGGACCGCGCCCTCCTCTGGCACTGCACCGCCGGAAAGGACCGCGCAGGATTCGCCTCCATCCTGGTTGAGGAGCTTCTGGGCGTGGATCCCGCGGACATCCGGGCGGATTACCTGTTCACCAACGTCTGTCTGGCGGAGAACATCGAAGCCCTGACGGAGATGGCCCAGCGGGAATACGGCATGCGCTCCCCCGAGGCCGAAGCAGCCCTGTGCGCCATGTTCTCGGCGGACTCCTCCTACCTGGACGCGGTCCTTGAGCGGATCGGGGAACTATGGGGGGATTTCGGCGGCTATCTGCGGGACGGGCTCGGGGTGACGGACGATATGCGTGAGACCATCCGCCGCCGGTATCTCGCCTGAGAGGCATTCCTATTATAAAGCACGGACGCGCGTCCTGTCAACCCCGGATGCGCCGTCCTTCAACACAGTCACACCATCTGTATTCACGGAGGACATCAGCATGGAAGAAAACGGCATCCGACTGGCAAGGGACGGGCATGCTCTGGTGGCGATCAGCCTTACCGCATCCGATCTCGCCGACAAGAACGCGCCGGCCAATTACGCGGCCAAGGAGCTCCGGTATTATCTGGACCGGATCACCTCGGCCAGCCTCCCCCTGATGAGCGCGGAGGAGCCCTTCGACGGTACCTCCATCCTCGTGGGAGACGCGGCGGAGCTGGATGTGTCCGCCTGCTCCGAGGACGGCTTCCGCATCGAGGCCGACGGGCAGTCCGTCCGGATCGCGGGAGGCAAGCGTGGCGTCCTCTACGGGGCGTACGATTTTCTGGAACGGCTTGGAGTCCGGTTCTTCACGCCCACGGCGGAAAAGGTCCCCACGGATCCCGCGCTGACGGTGCCTGCCATGAGCGTGAAGGAGGAACCGGCTTTCGAGTACCGCCGCCACAATTACGCGGATATTGAGCAGTACCCCCGCTTCTCCGCCAAGCGCCGCTTCAACGGCACCGCCAGTCTCCAGCCCCGCATGGGAGGGAGCCTGACCTACGCCCATTTCGTCCACTCCTTCGACACCCTGATCCCGGCCCGGGTCTACGGCAAGGACCATCCGGAGTACTTCGCCCTGGTGGACGGCAAGCGCGTCACCACCGGCGGCGGACGCACCCAGCTCTGCCTGACCAACCCGGACGTGCTCTCCCTCATGATCGAAAAGACCCGCGAATGGCTGAAAGCCCATCCCGGCCACCGGCTCATGTCCCTGTCCCAGAACGACTGGGGCGGAAACTGCCAGTGCGAGAACTGCCGCCGGGTGGACGAGGAGGAGGGAAGCCCCTCGGGGACCCTTCTCCGCTTCGTCAACGCCGTGGCCGAGGCTCTGGAGCCGGAGTTCCCGGACGTTGTGTTCGACACCCTGGCCTACGTGTACTCCCGTCCCGCCCCGAAGCTCACCCGGAACCGGCACAACGTATGCGTCCGGCTCTGCTCCATCGAATGCTGCTTCTGCCATCCCTTCGACGCCTGCACCGACGAGAGCCGGAGCGTGAAGCGTCCGGACGGCACTCCGTCGAAGTTCATCACCGACCTGGAGGACTGGGGACGGATCTGCGACCGGGTGTATATCTGGGACTACACCACCTGCTTCGCCCATTATCCGACGCCCCATCCCAACTGGCGGGTGCTCCAGCCCAACGTCCGGTCCATGCGGAAAAACAGCGTCCGCGGCGTCTTCGAGCAGGCCAACGGCGCATCCCGGGGCGGCGTGGATTTCAACGAGCTGCGGGCTTATCTGATCTCCAAGCTCCTGTGGAATCCGGACTGCGATCTGGAAACCCATCGCCGGGAGTTCATGGAGTACTTCTACGGTCCCGCCGCGCCGTATCTGGACGAATACCTGAACCTGCTCTGTGACACCTGTCAGGCCCGCGGCGACCACGTGGGCTTCAACGACAATCCTCTCCACGGGTTCCTGGAGGAGGACATGCTGGACCAATACGACGCCCTCTTCGACAAGGCGGCCGAGGCCGTGCGGGGCGATCCCCTCAGACTGTGGCGGGTGGAGAAGAACCGCCTGTCCATCCGCTGGGTGCGCCTGAAGCGGGCCGCCATGCTCCGGGGCGAGCTCGATCCCGACACCGTCAACCGCTTCTTCGAGGACTGGAAGGCGTTCGGCCTGTCCCGCATCGACGAATGGTGCAACATCGAGACCACCCACCGGGCGCTCCTGGAGGGCAAGTGGCGCGGGACCGAGTTCTTCGACCACTGGATCGACGAAGAGCCGGAGGCCCTCTGATATGGCGCGGAAGCCTGTGACGGAAATGAAGGCCGGCGTGCTGTACGAGGCACTGGCCGCCAAAATGGAAAAGCACGGCCGGACGAGGACGGAGCTGGATCGGGTGTTCCTCCGCCTGACGGGACTCTCCCCGGACGAGCTGCACGGTCGGATCGGAGACGGGGCGGAATACGGGAGCCTCTTTCCCCCGGAGCCGACCCCGGCTTCTCTCGGCGTGAAGGGCGTGGTCTGCGGCGTCCGGGTGGAGGCGGTGGAGGATCCCCTCATGCGCCAGATCCGGGCCGTGGACCTGATCGTGGACAAGCTGGCGAAGGGGTCGGTTGGGATATTGTAGTAAAAACCCATCTGAATCATCATTTTATTGATGCTTCAGATGGGCTTTTGAATTTATTCAGGAATACTAATCGAAAATCCGGGATAAATAGCCACAGGTATATCTTCTCCAAAAGAATAGTCAGCTGTTTCGTTTTCCATGAAATCATAGGTACGTACATTCTGTTTAAGTGGATCAACAATCCAGTACTCGCGAACACCGGATTTCTGGTATTTTATCATTTTGATCATATAGTCCATTTTTCTGCTAGAGGGACTGACTATTTCAATTATAAAGTCAGGGGCTCCGTGGCAGCCTTCATCATCAAGCTTTTTTTTGTCGCAGATTACAGCAATATCCGGCTCTACATAATTATAATCGTCATCATTCAAAAAAACTGCGTATGGAGCATAGTATACCTGACAGTTCCCTTTGTTTTTCTGTATATGATTATAAAGCTGGGTTGAAAGACTGATGGAAATACGCTGGTGTTCACCTGATGGTGGTGCCATATCATACATCACACCATCGATCAACTCTGCTCGCTCACCATCAGGCAGAGCAAAAATATCATAAAACAAA
>CACYWX010000435.1 GCA_902778205.1 uncultured Ruminococcus sp.
CTCCTCCAGGGACCTGATCCGGACCGCCAGCATGATCCGTTCCGGTCCCGGCAGGCATTTCGGGACGTACACCCGCTTTCCTTCCTCAAAAGCCCGGATCAGCAGTCCCCGGGTGTCCGGCTCGGTGCCCACGCTGATATAAAGGAAGACGGACTCCGCCTCCCGCCACAGGGACGAGCCTAGGATCGATTCCGCGATCCGCCGGTCCGACGCCGCGCGTTTTTCGGGATCCATACTCCGCGCCCGGAGCCGGATCTGGCGCCGAAGTTCGTCCTTCCGCCGCCGCAATTCCTCCGGGCCGCAATTCCCTTCCGTATGGGGATTCCCGTCCATGCTCCGCTCCTCCGTTTCCCTTTCTTGTTTCCGATTTTCTTCATTATATCATGTCCCGCCCGGTCCGGTCAAGCGGGATCCTTCCCGGCAAAACAGCCTGTCCTCCCCCGCCTTTTCAAGGGTTCTCTGTTCAGATTCACGATTTTGCCCTCCGCGGCGGCGGGTTTTCGAAAAGGACTTGACAAACCGGTCTGGAGTGCGTATAATTATTCAAAATCGCTGTAAAGTTATACGCACAGGAGGACGGCTATGGCCACGGTATTCATCGACGGCGCGGCGGGCACCACGGGACTTCGGATCCGGGAGCGGCTGGCCGGACGGCGGGACATCACCCTCATCGAGCTGGACGAGGAGCGGCGCAAGGATCCCTCCGCAAGACGGGACGCGCTGAACCGGGCGGACGCCGCCATCCTCTGTCTGCCGGACGCGGCGGCTGTGGAAGCGGTTTCCCTGCTGGATCCCGGCAACCGGCACACCGCGGTGATCGACACCTCCACGGCCCACCGGACGGCGGAGGGCTGGGTCTACGGCTTTCCGGAGCTGGCGGGTCAGCGGGAGAAGATCCGGTCCTCGAAGCGCATCGCCAATCCGGGCTGTCACGCCAGCGGCTTCATCGCCCTGACGGCTCCCCTGACCGCCGCCGGCATCCTTCCGAAGGACGCCGCCCTCTCCGCGTACTCCCTGACGGGCTATTCCGGAGGCGGAAAGAAGATAATTGCGGAGTACGAAGGCCCGGACGCCTCCCCTCTGCTGAAGGCGCCCCGGATGTACGGGCTCACCCAGGCCCACAAGCATCTGCCCGAGATGACCGCCGTGACCGGTCTGACCACGCCTCCCGTCTTCTGCCCCGTGGTGGCGCCCTATTACGCCGGCATGGAGGTGACCGTCCCCCTGTTCTCGGACCGGATCGACGGCACCGCGGAGGACATCCGGGCGGTCTACCGGGCGTATTACGGAGGCACCGGCGCGGTCCGGTTCGCGGAAGCCCCGGACGAGGCGGGCTTCCTCTCGGCGGGCGCATATGCCGGGCGGGACGACATGGAAATCGCCGTTTTCGGAAACGAGGAGCGGATCCTTCTGTGTGCCCGGTTCGACAATCTGGGCAAGGGAGCCTCCGGAGCGGCGGTGCAGAACCTGAATCTGCTCCTGGGAGCGGACGAGTTCGAGGGCCTGGTCTTCTGAGCCCGATCCCCGGACGGCGCGGAACCATCGTTTATTCTATCATTATTATACATCGAAGGACGGATTGACATGATGAAACAGATCACAGGCGGCGTCTGTGCCGCGCAGGGCTTTACCGCATCCGGCGTTCACTGCGGGATCCGGAAAAACAGGAGCAAGCGGGACCTATCCCTGATCCTCAGCGAGACGAAGGCGTCGGCCGCGGCGGTCTACACCTCGAATCTGGTGAAGGGCGCGCCTCTGGCCGTGACGAAGCGGCACATCGCCGACGGGACCTGCCGGGCGGTCATCTGCAACAGCGGCAACGCCAACACCTGCAACGCGGACGGCGAGGCGGTGGCGGAGGAGACCTGCGTCCTTCTGGCGAAGGCTCTCGGCATCGATCCCTCCGACGTGGCGGTGGCGTCCACCGGCGTCATCGGCCAGCCCCTGGACATCACGCCCATCGCCGAGGGGATCCCCGCCCTGACCGCCGCTCTGAAGCCGGACGGAAGCGACGAGGCCGCCGAGGGCATCATGACCACGGACACCGTGAAGAAGGAAATCGCCGTGGAGTTCACCCTGGGCGGAAAGACCTGCCGGATGGGCGGCATCGCCAAGGGAAGCGGCATGATCCACCCGAATCTGGCCACTATGCTGGTGTTCATCACCACCGACGCCGCCGTCTCTCCGGTCCTGCTGGAAAAGGCTCTCCGCGCCGACGTGGCCGATTCCTTCAACATGGTCTCCGTGGACGGCGACACCTCCACCAACGACATGGTGCTGGTGATGGCCAACGGCATGGCCGGAAACGCTCCGGTTGAAGAAGAAGGGGAAAATTACGACGTTTTCCGGACCGCGCTGGCCGCTGTCACCAAGGGCCTCTGCCGCATGATCGCCGGAGACGGGGAGGGCGCCACGAAGCTGCTGGAATGCACGGTCACAGGCGCGGACGACGAGGCCACGGCCAAAACCGCCGCCAAGTCCGTCATCACCTCTTCCCTGCTGAAGGCCGCCATGTTCGGAGCGGACGCCAACTGGGGCCGGGTCCTCTGCGCCATCGGCTACAGCGGCGCGAAGGTGGATCCCGCGAAGATCGGCGTCTCCTTCCGCAGCGCGGCGGGGGAGATCAAGGTCTGCGAAAACGGCGCGGGGGTGGATTTCTCCGAGGAGGAGGCCAAGACCGTGCTGTCGGAGAAGGAGATCGTCATCGAGGTTTCTCTGGGGGACGGTCCCGCCTCCGCCGCGGCCTGGGGCTGTGATCTGACCTACGAATATGTGAAGATCAACGGGGATTACCGGACCTGATTCCGGAGCAGCGGGAGGATACGGAAAATGGACGTTTTTTCCAATGCGGAGCGGGCCGAGGTCCTGACCCAGGCTCTTCCCTACATCCGCCGGTATTACGGACGCACCGTCGTGGTGAAGTACGGCGGCAACGCCATGGTAAATCCGAAGCTGAAGGAGCAGGTCATGGAGGACATCGTCCTGCTCCGGCTCATCGGCGTGCGGATCGTCCTGGTGCACGGAGGAGGTCCGGAGATCACGGAGCTCATGGAGCGGCTGGGCAAGAAGGCGGAGTTCGTGGACGGCCTGCGGGTCACCGACCGGGAAACCGTGGACATCGTGCAGATGGTACTGGCCGGGAAGGTGTCGAAG
>CACYWX010000436.1 GCA_902778205.1 uncultured Ruminococcus sp.
GCTCCACGCCCTCGGGCAGATGCTCCGCGAAATCCAGAAATTCCCTGATGCTCCAGTTGTCCTGCCCGGCGTACCTGCCGAGGAGCTCCTTCGTGGACAGAAGAAGCTGCAGCTCTATCGACCCCGTGAGGCACCAGACGGCGTCCTCCCCGGATCCGTCCGACCTGTCGGACAAGGCGGATTTCACGCACCCGAAGAGATTGTCCGGATTCAGCGTGTCGTCCTTTTCCATGAACGGAAGCAGGTCCCGGTACAGGTTTTTCTCCCGGAGGACGGAGAGCTCCGCCCGTTCCGGAGACCCCGCCACGATGTCCGGCCGGTACACGCCCGTCACCATGTCGGAGGCCAGCTTCTTCACGCCGCCCTCCCAGTCGCCGTCCGTTCCGTATACGGAATAGTCCTTCACCACGATCCGCATGTCCGGATGGGCCTTGTTGAAGGCCACCACATTGGCGGGCAGATTGTAGCTGACGTTCTGATCCCCGAAGGCCAGCTCGATCACCGTGATGTCCGAAAGATCCACGTCCTCCGCGTGCCGGTACACGGCGGGAGAGCAGTTCCAGGTCTCCTCGTCAATCCGTTCGCACATGAGGAAGGTGTCCCGGTCGACGATCTGCATGAGCTGCGTTTCGTCGGGGTTCAGATTGGAATTGACATAGTCCAGCACCGCCTCGCTCTCACAGCTTCCGTCCCCGGCGAAGGTCACGCCCTGAATGCCCGTGTTCGTTTTGAGGTAGAGGTCGTACCCCGGCCCAAAGAAGAATTGGTCGGAGTCGGGCAGCGTCATGGGCTTTCCCACGCTCTTCGCCGCGGGATCCACGGGAGCGATGCCCGATCCGTCCTCGAACCAGCCGGAGATATAGACGGTCCCGTCCTCCCCCGCCGCCATGCCGTGGATCCAGGTGGAGGCGGTCACGGTGCCGGCCGGGGTCATGTCCGGATTCAGCAGGGCGATCTCCTGCTCTGAGGACAGGTAAATCATGCCGGCCCCGTCCGCCGCGATACAGTTTATGGAGAACCAGTCCCTCCCTTCGGACGACGGGAAGAACCGGGCCAGGTCCTCCGCGGTCTCCGTGCCCTCCTCCGTCCAGCGGATCAGGGAATACCCACTTTTTCCGCTGTCCTCGTCCCAGGTCTGGGCCAGCAGGACAAGCCCGTCCCCGTCGGCGAATCCGCCCTGAACGTAAGCGCCGTCTCCCAGCTCCAGGGGGATCTCCTCCCGGACGCCTTCCTGTCCCAGCCGGAAGATGCGGTTTTTCGCCGTGTAGTCTCCGGTCTCTTCGTCCTCGAAGTACCCGGCGGCGAAGCAGGTCACCGTGTCCGTGTCCGGATCGTAGGACGCGCCCACGGAGGCTTCCGCGCTGTATCCCTCCGGCAGGGGATAGACCGTCCCCCGGTAGACTCCGGTGAGGATCTCCGTCCTTGGGACCGCCTCCGTATCCGGTTCTTTTTCCTTCCTTTCACATCCCGTCAGGCCGGAGAGGAGGATCAGCAGTGCCGAAGCCGCCGCCGTACACCGCCGCCCTCCGAAGTCGTTCCGTTTCATCATTTTCAAAGCTCCTTTACATTTTTCATACTGAAACCATGATACACCCTCCGGCCGGAAGAAACAAGGGAATCTTCATGAAGTTTTTCTTAAACCCGGACCGCGGGACACTTGACAAATCCCGGATCATCTGCTATACTGTGTCAAACAGGTTCACGTGAACGCGATACAAGGAGGACAAAACCATGGCGGACAACAGCCGCGGCGGAGAAAGACGGCGCAGCGAGGGAGAGATCATCGCAGGCGGCCTCTTCACCTTTCTGTTCATGACGGGCATCGGCCTGGCCTCAAACACCCTGCTTCTGCTGGTGGGGTTCCTCATCTCTGTTCCCGTCAACGTCACAGGCTACACCGACGCGAAGACCCAGACCCTGTGGCTGGCCTTCGCCGCCGTGTCGGAGCTGTTCTGCATGGTGTTCGGCTTCGTGTTCGAGCAGAACATCGGCCAGAACGCGGCGGAATACCGGGCCTCCGACGGACATCCGCGGTCCCCGGACATCCCCGCCATGCTCGGCACGGTGGGACTGGGCGTCCTGCTCCACGGGACCCTGACGGCATCGGTGGCCGCGGGACTCATGCAGGCGCTGTTCTTCGCCGGTCCGGTGCAGTATTTCGCCCGCTATCTCGGACACAGTTCCCGGGAGGTCTTCGACGCCGCGTCCCTGAATTTTCCGCTGTCCGTGAAGCTGGAGGCGGTGGGGCTGTATCTGCTGTTCTTCACTATGGCGGTCATCGCCGGGTATCTGGCGGGACACGCGCGCCGGAACCGGGAGCTGGAGGAGCACGAGGCCTGGGCGAGGAGGCTGTCGGACCGTCCGGAGCAGACCTGGACCCGGGAGGACGCGGACGCGGCATGGCACGACGAGAATCCGGCGCAGGGCGTTCCGGCGCAGAACGTCCGGGAGGAGCGGCACACCCTGCGGCCCGAGACGGAGGCATTCTTCCGCGAGCTTGGAAAGCGGGAAAAGCTCCTGTCCGGCGGGCTGATCCTCGCGTGGTTCCTCATGGACGTCACGGCTTGGTACTGGTACGGAACAGCCAGCGGACGGGGATTCATGTCGCCCTTCTCCGTGGCGTTCCCGACTCTTCTTATCCTGCCCTTCTGGCCCTTCCGCCTGCATAAGAGGATCGCCGCCAAATCCTTCTACGCGGAAATCGCGCGGATTGAGACGAAAACCGTGGGAACGGGCCTCGGCGGCGGAGGAGTACGCGCCCGCGGAGGGTTTGCGTCCTCCGTATCCCCCGGGAAGAGCTCCGAGCGGCAGAAGCTGCGCCTGGTTCTCCGCTCCCGTCTCGGCGGCACGGAGGAGGTCCTGCTGCCCGTCGAAACGGAGGTCCGCTATTTCGAGGGACAGCAGGTATACTGCGCCGGCGGGCTGACCTATCCCATTCCGACGTCCTTCGACGAGGACCGGCTGGTGCTCTGCCCGGTCTGCGGCCACGAAGCCTCCCCCGGACCCTTCCGCTGCCGTCAGTGCTTCCGGAGGCTGGGGAGGAGGAAATGATACTAATCTCATTCTAAAAGGGAAAACGCGGCTTCTTGAAAGGAAGCCCTAGGCATAAATGCCTGGCAAGAACTTTATAAATACACTGGTGCAGCATT